>NZ_JBQENM010000007.1:88966-273714 GCF_052044795.1 Ensifer sp. 22521 | reverse complement strand
CGGCGCTGTAGGAGACAATGAAATGGTCCGATGCGCAGGCCGTCTTTCAGGCCTCAGTTCAGCGGGATGGCGTTGCCGTCCTTGCTGTCCTGGTAGGTGGAGGAGAGTTCGTCGTACTTCGCGCGGATCGCGTCTGCGCGAGCCTTCAAATCCTTGCGCTGCGGCTCGGGCAGGCCGTCGATCAGCGCGTGGATCGACTGGCCCTTCCAAAACGCGTTCGTGCGGTTGTAGCCGCCGGGCTCCAGCGTGAAGACCTCCTTCAGGATTTTCAGGTCGTGCGGAATGGAGAAGCTGTCCCGGGAATCCTCGTGGCTGAAGAAGTAGTAGAAATTGTCGAAGCCCGCCCAGGTGATCGCCGACAGACACATCGAGCAGGGCTCATGCGTGCAGAGGAAGATGAGATCGCGGGAGTCCGGGCGCTCAGTACCCTCGATCTCGTAGAAGCGCTTCAGCGTGTGCACTTCGCCGTGCCAGAGCGGGTTTTCCGTTTCGTTGTTGGTCTCGACGAGCACGGTCGAAAGATCGGACTTGCGCATCAGTGCCGCGCCGAAGATCTTGTTGCCGGCAGCAACACCGGCTTCCGTTGCCGGGATGATGCCGCGCTCCATCGTGCCAAGCAGTGCATCGAGGAGTTGGTAGTTATCGGTCTGCTGTGTCATTCCCAGTGTCCTTTTGTTGGGTTTTGAGAGCAACGCCAGGAAAAACAGGAAACGGCTTCCTGCCCGGAATGGCGGGTTTCAAAGCAACTCCAGAAAAAGTGCGAAGCGGTTTTTCGTCCGGAGTTGCGTATTTCCGAGCAATCCCAAGAAAAGTGCGAAGCGGTTTTCCGTCCGGGATTGCGGGTCTCAGAGCAACTTCAGAAAAAGTGCGAAGCGGTTTTTCGTCCGGAGTTGCGTATTTCAGAGCAATCCCAGGAAAAGTGCGAAGCGGTTTTCCGTCCGGGATTGCGTGTTTCAAAACAATCCCAGGAAAAGTCTGAAGCGACTTCCGCCCGGGATTGCGTGTTCCAAAGATCGGGCCGGCTCAGTGCGCCTCCGCCGCAATCAGCGGCACTTCCGCGCCCTTGGCATCGTAGAGCTTGCCGTTGAGGAAGTAGTCGCCGTCATGCAGACGGGCGATGTCCTGGTAGCGGATCGTGCGCTCCGTTGCCGCGGCGAAGACCGACTGCTGATCGGAATTGCCTGCCGTGAAGTGGTTGAACAAGAGGTTGAGCAGGATCGCCATCACGGCGGCCGACGAGATGCCCGAATGGAAGATCGTCGCGACCCAGGCCGGGAAATGCTCGTAGAAGCCGGGGGCCGCAATCGGGATCATGCCGAAGCCGATCGAGGTGGCGACGATCACCAGGTTCATGTTGTTGTTGTACTCGACCTTGGACAGCGTACGGATGCCGCTAGCCGCGACCGTGCCGAAGAGCACGAGGCCGGCGCCGCCGAGAACGGAGGTCGGGACGGAAGCAACGACGCGCCCCATGATCGGCAAAAGGCCGAGCGTCACCAGGAACATTCCGCCCGTTGCCACCACATAGCGGCTCTTGACGCCGGTGACCGCCACGAGGCCGACATTCTGGGCAAAAGCGCTCTGGGTGAAGGAGCCGACGACAGGTGCCAGGATGCTCGACAGCATGTCGGCGCGCAGGCCGTCGCCGAGCCGGCGCGAATCCACCTTGGTCTCGACGATCTCGCCGACGGCGAGAATATCCGCCGAAGTTTCGACCAGCGTCACCATGATGACGATCAGCATGGAGATGATCGCCGCCAGTTCGAAGGTCGGATAACCGAAGTGGAAAATCTTCGGCAGCGCGAAGACCGGGCCGTTTGCCACCTGCGAAAAGTCGGTCATGCCGGCGACGTAGGCGATGCCCGTGCCGATCACGATCGAAAGCAGGATCGAAAGCCTGGAAATCGAAGCACTGCCGAGCTTGCTGAGCAGCAAGACGATGACGAGCGTCACCGCCGCAAGCTGAATGTTGGCGGTGCTGCCAAAGTCCGGCGCCGCCTTGTTGCCGCCCATGGCCCAGAACGCTGCCACCGGCATCAGCGTAAGGCCGATGGTGGTGATGACGATGCCGGTAACGAGCGGCGGAAAGAAGCGCGTGACGCGAGAGAATATCGGCGTGATCAGAAGACCGATCAGCGAGGCCGCGATGACGGCGCCGAGAATGGCCGGAATGCCGCCATTGCCTGAAATCGCGATCATCGTCGCGACGCCCGAGAACGAAACGCCCTGCACCAACGGCAGGCGGCTGCCGAAGAAAGGCAAGCCGATCGTCTGCAGGATAGTTGCGAGACCGCCAGCAAAGAGCGATGCGGTGACGAGCAGGCCGACATCGGCGGAATTCAAGCCCGCCGCCTGGCCAAGGATCAAGGGGACGGCAACGATGCCGCCATACATGGTTAAAACGTGCTGCAGACCATAGGCGAGGTTGGCGCCGATGCTCAGCCGTTCGTCTTCGGGATTCTGGGCCGGATTCTGGGCCAGATTCTGGGTACGCGTAGTGTCCTCTGAAATGCTTGCCAAGGGTCTCTCCTCCATCCCTTTGCGACGCGTCCCGTCTCCAGCGGGACAAGGCAAAGGCTACTGAAGGAGGGCAAATCGCGCTTGCCTAAAAAACGCGAAACACCTTTCGGATTTTGGGCGGGAATGGTTGGGCGGGAAAGTCGGCGAGACAGGCCGCTTCTCGGCCATTTCCGGCGATTGCAGCCGCAAGCGTCCGACCGCCCGGGCGGTCTGGCGCCGTCACCCGGCACGTCCAGAGGAGAGCAGAGATGATCGCATTCCGCAATGGCCTGGCAGTGGTGTCTCAGGCGTGCCGCCCGCCCGGCAGCGGAATGCGGACTACCGGCTCTCCTTGAACCGTTCCCACCGCTCTTCCCTTTCCTGGGCATAGGCCGGATTGAGCTCGGCGCTGAGATCCGCCCGCTTCAAGGGCTCGCCGCAGCTCTCGCAGAGCGGACCCAGCCCTGCCGGTTTGCCGCAGGTCAGATGGGTGTAGTTGACCGCCCGCCCCTCTTCGGGTGCCTTCACCCAGGCTTCGCCCCAGGCGCGCAGCGCCAGGATGACCGGGTAGAAGGCGTTTCCCTTTTCCGTCAGGTGATACTCAAAGCGCGGCGGGCGCTGGTTGTACTGGCGGCGTTCCACCATGCCTTCCGTTTCCAGCGCCTTCAGGCGCGCGGTGATCATCTGAGGCGTGCCCCCCGTCTGCGCCTGGATCTCCTCGAAGCGATGTCCGCGCATGAACAGCTCGCGCAGGATCAGCACGGTCCAGCGGTCCCCCACGACGGCCTCGGAGCGCGCCACCGGGCACAAGGTGCGTTCGGCAGAATTCTTTTCCACTTTGTAACTTTCTTTTTCATAGGCACTTGTCACTATGATTTTCATATCTAATATAAGCGATGTCGCACGGAATGCAACGGGCCATGAGGGCCCCCGCGATGCGGCCAGGCATTCAAAGGCCAAGCATGAAAAGGCCAGACATGAAAAGGAGTCTGCCATGAACAGCCACGAGACCGGCGATCTCGAGATCGTCGATTCCAGCTTCAGCGCCATCATCAACGCCCCCTTCGAGAAGGTCGACATACCGAGCTGGTGCTTTACGCTTGCCGAGGAGGAATACCGGCTTTGCTCCCCGGCCCATATTGCCGCCGGCGTTACCACAGCGCCCGACGGCAGACGCATGTCGATCAACGTCGAAACGATTGGCGGCACCCTGATGGTGCAGCACTATGTGGAGACGCTGAGCGAGAAGCATCACCTGGTGCTGGAGTCGGTCTCGGATCTCTTCCCGCCTTCGGGCCGGACCACGATCCATGTGCTTTGGGAACTGAGCGTCAGGCGCATTGACGAGCACACGTGCGAATTCACCAACCACGTTCGCTCCAGGGCGACGGAGGAATTCAAGGCCTCGCTCGACCGGCAAGGCATCCCCTTCGACGTGTTCCGCGCGCAGCGACAGCCGATGTCGATTGCGCACAACAAGGGCGAGACACCGCTGTTTGCTGCCAGCATCGAGCGTGCGGCGCTTCGAAACTAGGTCTCTATGAACCAATAAAAATGGAGACGACCATGTCAAAGCCGAATTACAGCAAAGAGACGACAGCCCTGCTCTTTGTCGACCCCTATAACGACTTCCTTTCGGAAGGCGGCAAGATCTGGGACCGGATCAAGCCGATCGCCGAGGACGTCGGGCTGATCGAGAACCTGAAGTCGATCGATGCCGCAATCCGCGCCGCCGGAATACGCGTCTTCATCGCCCCGCATCGCCGCTGGGAACCGGGCGACTACGAAGACTGGGCGCATCCCAGTCCGACCCAGCAGGCCATCATGCACCGCCACTCGTTCGCCCGCGGCGAATGGGGCGGGGAATGGCATCCGGATTTTGCGCCGAAGCCGGGGGACGTGGTGGCCAAGGAGCATTGGGGCCAGAGCGGCTTTGCCAATACCGACCTGGACCAGCAGCTGCGGCAACGCGGCATCACGCATCTCATCATCGTCGGCCTGCTCGCCAATACCTGCATCGAATCCACGGCCCGCTACGGCATGGAGCTCGGTTATCACGTGACCCTTGTGCGCGATGCGACGGCCGCCTTCACGCATGAAATGATGCATGCCGCCCACGATCTGAACGGCCCCACTTTCGCGCACGCGATCCTGACAACGGGCGAACTGCTCGAGGCCCTGCCGGCTTCGTGACGAAAGGCGCCGGCGAGAGCCTCGGGCCCGCTGCTCTGAAACGAAGAGACACGGACGGCACGCCGGTTTGTCGCGCCGTCCCCAGTGACCAGGGAAATGACCATGTCAAAATTCGTAGTACTTGGAACAATCGAAGCCGTTGCCGGCCATCGAGAACAGCTCATCCCCCTGTTGCAAGCCCATCGGGCTCGCTGCCTGCGTGATGAGAAAGGAACGCTCCGCTTCGACATCATGACGTCGAACGATGACGAGGCGAAAATCCACATCCACGAGGTCTATCAGGATGCAGCCGCTTTCGACCTGCATCTCGACGGCCCCTCGATCAAACAGTGGCGCGAAGAAACCGCAGGACTGGTCGCGGGCGTTGTCGTCCACAAAGCGACACCTGTCGAATAGGCGCCGAGGGTATGAAGCTCGGCAGCGGCGACCGCCGGCATCACCACGCGGGCCGCTGCCAGCGCCGTCCGAACCAAAGGCAAAATCTGTACCCTTCACCCCGGCAGCGGCGGCAGTTCAGGCGCGACCAGACCATGGAAAGGATCACGCCACGCCTCGATCTCTTCAAGCCGCCGCGACCAGCGCATGAGCGCCGGATAATCACCGATCGGTAGCCGCGCCGCGTCGTTAAAGGGCAGGAATGTCGCCATGCGGAAATCGGCGAAGGACACCGTGTCGCCGACCAGCCACGCGCGACCGGAGAGCTCAGCCTCGAGTATCCTCGCCGCCCTATGAAACTCCCGCAGCCCCTCCTCCACCATCGCTTCCTCGCAGGGGCCGATGCCGTAGCGCAGCTTGGTGCCGCGCTCCCAATGCACCATGTCGCAGGCTTTCACGAAGTTCTCCTTCCCCCAGCTGATCCAGCGGATCATCTCCGGCTCGTCGTCATCCGTCCGCCAGAAATTGGAACCGGTCTGGCGGGAAAGATAGCAGGCGATCGCATCCGCCTCCCAGAGCGACCGGCCGGTGCGCTCCAGGATCGGCAGCAGCAGGTTCGGATTGAGTGACCGGAAACGTTCGGCCTGGCCCGGCGCCATGGGTTCGGCAAATTCGAACGCGACCCCGGCCTGCAGATACCGCGCGACGGCAACCGCCAGGCGAGGATTAGGATTGCGGCTGAAGTAGAGCTTCATGCGGTGGCTCTCCGTTGGTGCACGTCATGAAGACGAACGAAGGCGCCGCGCGCCGACAGGTACGAAAGAAAAATCGACCGCCGCTTCGTCGCGAATGACTCCTAGCAGACCTGACGCGTAGCAGCCTGACTTCGCTCTGGGACAACTGGTTGCGGCCAGGCGCGGCTATGTATGCTATCCTGTCATCAACCAGGCTCTGCAAGGGAGCCCAGGTGACCAACAGGGACACTATCGAGTGGTGGACAAGTCCGTTCAGCGCCGTCTGGCTGCCATCCTTGCCGCCGATGTAGTCGGTTACAGTCGCCTCATGGGCGTGGACGAGGACGGCACCTTGGCGGTCGTGCGGAACCTCCGCGCCGAAGTGATCGAAACCAGGATCGCCGAGCACCAAGGTCGGCTGTTTAAGTCTATGGGGGATGGCTTTCTCGCGGAATTCCCCAGCGTCGTGAAGGCCGTGGCCTGCGCAGTCGCATTACAGAAGGATATGGCAGCACGGAACGCAGAGCTGTCAGAGGACCGAGCCATCCAACTCCGCATTGGCGTCAACTTGGGGGATGTGATTGCTGAGGATGGCGATGTTTTCGGTGAAGGCGTGAACGTCGCTGCGCGGATCGAGGGACTTGCCCCGGCGGGCGGCATTGCAGTCACCGGCATGGTTCATGACAACGTAGGAAGTCGCCTTGATCTCTCGTTTGAAGACATGGGTGAGCAGCAACTCAAGAATATCGCCCAGCCGGTCCGGGTCTATAGTCTGGGAGCTCCCTCAGGAACATCGGTGCGACCAACAGCGGTAGAACGAATCAAACCGTCCATAGCAGTACTGCCATTTACCAACATGAGTGGTGATCCCGGGCAACAGTACATTTCCGATGGGATCACCGAGGATATCATTACCGAACTCGCCCGCTTTCACGGCCTATCCGTAGTAGCTCGCCACGCGTCGTTTCATTTTGCCAACAAAGGAAAAAGTCATAGCGAAGTAGCGCGGGAACTGGGCGTTGCCTATGTAGTTGAGGGTAGTCTACGCAAATTGGGCGACCGAATACGCATCACAGCCCAGTTGGTCGATGCCATAACCGGCACTCACGTCTGGGCCGACCGCTACGATCGCGATGCGCAGGATATCTTCGCTGTCCAGGACCTTGTTGTGGCCGCAATAGTAACAATGCTGGAGGGCCGCATGTACGCTGCAGAAGCAGCAAAAGCCCGTGCAAAACCAACTACTAGCTGGTCGGCTTATGACTGTCTGTTACAAGGCCGCAATCTATGTGACCATCAGCGTGATGCCGAAGCCGTACCCCTACTTGAGCGGGCAATTGCCGTCGATCCGCATTTTGCACTTGCGCATGCCTGGCTGGCGATAGCTCTTACCATCAGCAATATCATTGTGCTCGATGACGATCAGATGGCCAAGGCCGAGAGCGCTTCGAAACAAGCGCTGGAACTAGATGCCAACGACGCCACGTCTCATTGGGCAAGAGCGCTCTACTACCTTTGGACAGGAGACCATGACCGTTCACGCTTCCATTTTGACAGGGCGCTGACACTCAATCCGGCCGATATACAGATTAAGGGCGACTACGCGAACTGGCAGCGCGCCAGTGGCAGGCCGGCCGATGCGTTGGCCACAATCGATGCCGCCATAGGCTTGGGTCCCTTCGTGCCCGATTGGTTTGCAGCGGTTCGCGGCCTGACGCTCTTTGACCTCGCTCGATATGCTGACGCAGTCGAAGCGCTCGAGAGTGTCCCTGTACAACGCTCCAGTGGCCTCTTGTACCTAGCCGCCGCGCGCGCGCAATTAGGCGACTTAACTGGTGCAAGTGAGGTGATCGCCAAGGTGAAGCTGGTGAAACCGGATTTATCGCTTCGAAATGTGATCCAGGTACTGCACTACGCACGCCCTGAAGCTCAGCAACACTTGATTGATGCCCTGCGGAAGGCGGGGCTGCCGGAGCAGTATGTGCGCCCCTTACGAGCAAGTTGAGTTAACTTCTGCTTGTGGCCCATTGCTTCTTTTAGCTGCGCTGCAAACGTTGGTCGCTTTCGGTGCATAGCGGACGCCGGCAAGTCGTCCGCCCGGCTGATTTATGGGTTCACGGCCTAGCGCATCCCGCTCTCAAGTGGAAGCACTGGAGGCGAAAGATGCTCTAGAATCAAAGTGCTAGGGCGTCCTTTGTGCGTTCAGTCGAACGCACGGCAGGTGACGTTGGGTTAGTTGCGACTGCGCCAGAGCAAGACCGACAGCACCGCATGAACTGCGACCGCGGGCCACAGAAGGACGCCCGCGGAGCCAGTTAGTCCGAAATAGGCCAGATAGAGTGTGACTGCCGCACTGTAGATCAGCATGCCGAGGAGACCTGAGTTCCTCCAGCAGGCAACGCCGAGTGCGATCAGGGCAATACCGGCCACCCGGGCCGTCGGGATAGCGGGCCCGGTCAGTGCCTCGCCAAGCAATACCTGCCCCACGAACGAAGGCAGCACCACCAGCGCGAGGCCTGTTGCCATCTCCGCGAAGGCGGCGAGATCAAGCACGCGTATCATAGGAACGCACCTCTGCTAGCCGTTTATGTCCAAGCCTTGCGATGCACCGGCGCTAGAGCATCCCGCTCTCAAGTGGAATCACTGGAAGCGGAAAGATGGCCTAGATTCAAAGTACTAGAGCGTCCTTTGTGCGTTCGCTTGAACGCACGGCGCTCTAGGGCGTTGCGTTTGGCTTCAGCTCAAAAGTCAGCTTGTCGATCTTGCCCGTGAAGCGGAAGGGCGTGTCGTAGCGGTATTCCAGCAAGGCGACGCCGGTGCGTGTGTCGAGACCGACGTCAAAGGTCTCATCCTCGGGGAAGGTAACCGGGATGCCGTGGTCGATGCTGTTCGTGGCGACCTCCTGGCCGTCGACCGACAGAACGCCCGTGCCGCCGGCGCCAAGTCCCTTTCCATCCGACTTGAAGTCGAAGACGATCGTGTGTTTGCCGGGTTCGAGTTCCGGTCCCTCCCACATGGTGCGCTTGAGGTCGAGGAGATTGTAGAGGAACACGACCTTCCCACTGCCGACACCGAAGTCTCCCTGGCTGAGGAAGAGGCCGTAACCGCCAAAGCGGCCGCCTTCGGTGACGATCATGCCTTGCGCACCGCCGTCCGGTATCTCGACGTCGGCAGTAATCGTATAGGACTTGTTCAAGGTGCTGGGCGCAGCACTGCCCGGCACACCGCTCAATTCTCCCTGATAGGTGAATTCCGTCCGTCCGGCCGTCAGGTTGGGTCGAGGGGCGTTCCAGCGTGCGAGCGTCGAATTGTCGAGCGGCAGCACGTTGTACTTCTTCGCTTCGGCATAGAAGAGGTCCTGCAATTCCTTGAGCTTGTCAGGCATTTTGGCGGCAAGATCGGTGAACTGCGTCGGGTCTTCGTCGACGTTGTAGAGTTCCCAATTGTAGCCGGTGATCACGTCGGGAGGCGTCTTGGTGCTGAGTTCCCACGGCAGTGTTGCGGGCGTCGTCGCGGCGACCCATCCCTCGTGGTAGATCGCGCGGTTTCCCAGCATCTCGAAGTACTGCGTCTGGTGTTGCGTCGGGGCAGTGGCATTCGCCTTGTCCCATGTATAGGCCAAGCTGACGCCTTCGATCGGCTCCTGCTTGATGCCGTTGATCGTCTCCGGTTGCGGGATGCCTGCCGCCTCCAGGATCGTCGGCACGATGTCGATGAAGTGGTGGAACTGCGCGCGGATCCCGCCCGCGTCGTTGATATGGCCGGGCCAGGACATGGCCATGCCCTGCGCCGTCCCGCCGAAATGCGACGGCACCTGCTTTACCCACTTGAACGGTGTCCCCATTGCCCAGGCCCAGCCGGCTGCGAAATGCGGGAATGTCCGCTCCGAACCCCAGAATGGATACCAGAGAAACTGGTCCTTAACCGGAACTTCGACACCGTTGAATGTGGTGAACTCATTCGGTGTGCCGTTGAGCATGCCCTCGGCGCTCGCTCCGTTGTCGCCGCCGATGTAGATGATCAGGGTGTTGTCGAGCTCTCCGAGGTCTTCCACCGCCTGGATGACCCGCCCGATCTCGTTGTCAGCATAGGCAAGGTAGGCGCCGTACACATCGGCCTGCCTGATGAACAGTTTCTTCTGCTCGAAACTGAGCGAATCCCATTGCGGTAAACTGTCGGGCCAAGGCGTGAGCTTCGCGTTCTCAGGCATGATGCCGAGCCGCTTCTGATTGGCGAAGATCGTCTCGCGAACCTTGTTCCAGCCCTCGTCGAAGAGGTGCATGTCGCTGATCTTCTTGATCCATTCGGGCGTCGGGTGGTGCGGCGCATGGGTGGCGCCAGGCACGTAATATACGAGCCAGGGCTTGCCGGGGGCGATCTCGCTCAGTTGCTTGATGTGCTGGATCGCGTCGTCGGCCATGGCCGTTTCCAGGTTCCATTTGGGATTGCCTTCAAACGGATAGATGGCAGTCGTGTTGCGGAACAGGTTCGGTTGCCACTGGCTGGCATCGCCGCCGACGAAGCCGTAGAAATAATCGAAACCCATGCCCGTCGGCCACTGGTTGAAGGGCCCCGCCTGGCTCGATTGATAGGACGGCGTGTTGTGGTTCTTGCCGAACCATGAGGTGGCGTAGCCATTTTCCTTGAGGATCGTGCCGATCGTTCCTTTCTCGATGGGAATGATTGAATCGTAACCGGGATACCCGGTAGCGATTTCGCCGACCACGCCGAAACCGACGGAATGGTGATTGCGCCCGGTGATCAGCGCCGCACGAGACGGCGAGCAAAGCGATGTCGAGTGGAAGTTCGTGAAGCGCAACCCCTCTTTGGCGATGCGGTCCATCGCCGGTGTCGGAATGACCCCGCCGAAGGTGCTCGGCGCGCCGAAGCCTTGGTCGTCCGTCATGATGAGCAGCACATTGGGAGCGCCTTTCGGAGGCACGACACGCGGCGTCCACCAGGGCGTCGATTCCGAGGCTTTTTCCTTGATCACGCCGCCAAAAGCCGGACTTGGCGACGGAAGCTGCTTACCCGTAATTGTCGTGGTCGCTCCGGGTGCGCCGAGCGTCCCTGAAACCTGCGTGCCCATGCGGACGTAAAACCAAGCGCGAAGAAGGCTGCACCCGCAAGCATGCTCTGGCCAATGGTCATGGCGAACACCTCTACTGCAGATCGTTGAATTCTCTCCGAATTAGAACGGTCTAATATACGCATATCACTGCGTGTGGGAAAGGTAAAAGACCGGTCGTAAAACTCGCGCGCGTTAGGTTCAATGTCCCAAGGCGGCTGATGCCGACACAGGCAAACATGAATCACGCAAAAACATGCTCGTTTGAGCGGGACTCACGTATAGCGATGCAAGCATCCCAGCGATCGACGCGGGCGTCGCGTCTTTCGTTGCCTGAACAATTCCGTTCTGGCTGCGTTCATAATTACGAGCGCTAAATGGGACCGACGTTTAGGAGGTGACATACATGAAGAAGATCATTTCAATCAGCCTGCTGCTCGCGTCGCTGATACCGGGCGCAGCACTGACGCCGGGCACAGCACTGGCCCAGGGCGTAGAGCTCTATCTCGATGGCGGTGGGCCAAGATATGACGATGGCCGACGCTATTACGACGACGAGGACTACGGCGACGACTATTATCGCGACCGCTACTATCGCGACCGCCAGTATCGCGATCGCCGCGCCCAGCGCCGCATTTGTACCCCGCAACGCGCTTTGGCGATAGCGCGGGCCGAGGGCTTGCAGGGCGCCAGAGTCGGTCGAACCACCAATCAGTGGATCGAAATTAGAGGGTCGCACCGTCGCACGATCGTCTTCGGCCTTCAGCCCAACTGCCCGGTTCGCGGCTATAACAACTGGTAAAATGCATTGGGGGTTTTCCGTCGACGGTTGGGGCGATCTTCGCCCCCACCCGGGTGGACGGGCCCAACCCGGGCCTCTCCTCCACCCCCAACTGCGAACGGCTGGCCGGCCCGCGGCGTGAACCTCATCCGTCGGCGGACGATACTGGCGCCTTCCAAACACCGTGACGACAGGGCCCTTCGGCTCGCCCCCTTTGAACCGCCCGAGCACCTGCTGCCCTATTGCCGCCGGAGCTTTGCCCGGCCGGCTTACAGCCGTTCGTATCATGGAGATGGCGCGCTGCATCAAGGCTGACGAGAGAGCGCACCCTGCGCCGCCAAACGGATCGCCCCACCCTGCGCGCCTGGAGCGTTGGCCGGGCGGTCCCATTCGGCGTCGAACCCTGCGGCGCAAGATTGCGAGCGCCATGCCGCCCCCAACAGATCGACCGTCTCGGCATCTGTGAATTTGCTTCCTAATACCTGCGAACCCGGTCTGCCTACCGGCGATCCACGGGCTGACCTATTTCTCTGTCCACCCTCGACGCAGGCAGGGCCTGCCCCATTGATCAGCAAAGGACAGTGAAATGGCACTCAAGGACATTCTTCCCGGCACGCTCGGCTTCGGCGCCGCACCGCTCGGCAACATGTTCCGCGATATCCCGGAACAGGAGGCGCTCGGCACCGTGGAGGCCGCCTGGGACGACGGCATCCGCTATTTCGACAACGCCCCCTTCTATGGCGCCGGCCTCGCCGAAATCCGCATGGGCGAATCGCTGGCCGGCCGTCCGCGTGACGAATACGTCATCAGCACCAAGGTCGGCCGGGTCATCCTCGACGAGATCGAGGATGTCAGCGCCCGCGATCTCGGGGAAAAGGGCGACGTCTTCCGCTATGGCCGGCCCAACAAGATCGTCAACGACTATTCCTATGACGCGACGCTGCGCTCGATCGAAGACAGCCTGAAGCGCCTGAAGACCGACCGGATCGAGATCGCCTTCGTCCACGACGTCGCCCAGGATTTCTACGGCGACGAATGGCTGGATGTGTTCGAGACCGCCCGCAAGGGCGCGTTCAAGGCGCTTGACCGGCTGCGCGACGAGGGCGTGATCAAGGCCTGGGGCCTCGGCGTCAACCGTGTCGAGCCGATCGAACTGCTGCTCGCGCTCGAAGGCCCCCGCCCCGACGGCTTCCTGCTTGCCGGCCGCTATACCCTGCTCGATCACGACCGCGCCCTGCAGCGCGTCATGCCTGTTGTCGCCGAACGCGGCCTCGGCATCATCGTCGGCGGCCCCTATAGCTCGGGTGCCCTGGTTGGCGGACCGAACTTCGAATATGCCCCGGCCACGCCCGCAATCCTTGCAAAGGTCGCGCGCATCAAGGCGATCGCCGACCGCCACGGCATCAGCATGAAGGCCGCGGGTCTGCAATTCGCGCTCGCCAACCCGGCGGTCGCCGCCGTCATCCCCGGCGCCAGCCAGCCGAGCCGCATTGCGGAAGACCGCGCGGCGCTGAACGAGGTCATTCCCGCCGATTTCTGGCGCGAACTCAGGGCAGCCGGCCTGGTCAATCCCGCCGCTCCCCTGCCGATAGCCTGAGCGAGAGCGTGAACTGTGCCCGCCCGCTATCTTGCGGGCGGGGCAGCCGCTACCGGATCCTCCGCCAGAAAGCGCTGCAGGCGCGGCACGGCAAAATCGAGGAACGCGCGCACGCGCGCCGGCAGATGCTGGGCACCGCGATAGAGCGCATGAATTTCATCAGCCTCGGCAATGGCGCTGTCGGCAAGCACCTCGACGAGCTCTCCGCGGGCGACCGGGCCGCGGACGTGATAGTCGGCGATCCGCCCGATCCCGACGCCTGCCATCGCCATGCGGCGGATGGTTTCGCCGTTATTGGTCAGAAGCGAGCCGCTCAGCATCCGCTCGACGATCCGCCCGCCCTCGCGCATCGGCCAGACGGGGTTTGCCCGGCGAAAATTGAACCCCAGGCAATTATGCCTCAGCAGATCCTCCGGCGTTTTCGGCACGCCCCACCTGGCGAGATAGGCGGGTGAAGCGACGATGCGCCTTTTTGTCGTGCCGATCTTGCGCGCCATCAGATTGGAATCCGGGAGACGCCCGACCCGGATCGCGACATCGGTCCGTTCGAGATAGAGGTCGACCACCTCGTCGGACAGCGAGAGGTCGATGACGATCTTCGGATAGGCTTCAAAGAAAGCGGGCAGGATCGGCTCCAGCGCCGCCGTGCCGAAGCTGACGGACGAACTCACCCGGATCAGCCCCTCGGGTGCTGCACCTCCTTGGGCGATCTGCTGCTCGGTCTCGTCGAGATCGGCAAGCAGCCTCTGGCTCCGCTCGTAATAGAACGCGCCTTCATCCGTCAAAAGCAGCCGCCGCGTCGAACGCTCGACCAGGCGGATGCCGAGCCGAGCTTCCAGCCGTTGAATGAGCTTGGATACGGTCGACGGCGTCATCATGAGCTGCCGCGCCGCGTCGGAAAAACTGCCGGCCTCGACCACCTGGACAAAGACCATCATCTCGCCTGCGCGGTTATCCATGACGCCACCCGGTTCGAATTCGAAAACCCGCCGTCAGGCTATCGCGGAAACCTCGACCTGTCGCCCTGTCCCGTCATGCCGGTACGAACGGCCGGAGAGCCTCGACCAGTTCGGTGGTGCCGTAGCAAACCTCCCCCTGCGGCTCGACGTCGATCAACCCGCCTTTGTTGTGCGCGTCGTAGAGATCGACCAGGAGCCCGGCGGTGCTTGCGCTCACAGTCCGCTTAAGCGCCTCCTGCCAGTGTTCGCGCGGCACGGCCTGAGCGGTGATCGTGCGGCCCAGCAACTGGCTCAAGGCGCTGGCGACATCCGCGGCGCTATAGCGGCGCGGTCCTTCGGCGTGAACGATGCGCTCGACGTCTGCCGCACTCGGTCGGCGCAGGAAATCGGCGGCGATGCGCCCCACATCGCCGGTCGAAACGGCGGCAAATGTCCGCTCGACCGGGTGGTGCAGGCTCGGCAGGCTGCCCGTCGCGATCGCCGTAGGTATGCCGCGGGCCCAGCCCTCCATATGCTCCGCCGAGCGCAGGAACACCTTGGGCATGGCGAGCTCGCGAAGGCGCTCCTCGAAAAGACGGAACACGGTGGGCATGCCGATATCTTCGCCGACATGGGCGCCATAGTCGGAGATTGCCAGCACGCGTTCCGGCCCTGCGCGCGCAATCGCCTCGGCCATGTTCGCCGTCATCCGGCGCATATCTCCCTTCGCGTCCTCGGCCCTGAGCGGCGGCGGCAGGATGATCTGCACGGCTTGCGCCCCCGCGAATGCCTGGCGGAGTGCCGCCGGATCCTGCAGATCGGCGAGCGCGATGTCGCAACCGATCGCCCGCAACTTCTCCGCCTTGGCCGCGTCGCGCAGCACCGCCCTGACCGGCAGGCCCGCCTCGCGCAGTGCCGTTGCCGTTGAGAACTCCACCTTTCCGGCGGCCCCGAGAAGAACAAACATGATCTCTTTCCTTGCTGAAGACAGGCAAGGACTAGGGACCGCGAGGGCCAGCGTCGCACAGATTCGGTCAGGATTTTGCAGCTTCGGTCAGATTTCCGCCGCGCGCCGCATGATCTCGCCAGGCGTCTCGCCCAGAAGCCGGCGCATCGTCGAAGCCATATGGCTTTGATGGGCGAAGCCGGCGGCGACCGCAATCTCGCTCGCCGGCATCATCGTCGTGGTCATCAGCGCACGGGCATGCTCGACGCGGCGGCGGATCACATATTGGTGCACCGGCAGGCCGGTGCTGTTGCGAAACAGGGTCTTCAACCGCGTGGCGCTCAAACCCGCGACCGCGGCGAGGTCGACAAGATGAAGCCGCTTGTCCAGATTGGTCTCGATGAACTCGGTCAGAACCCGCAATTGCCGCGCCGAGAGTTTCGGTTCGCTCCGCCCTTCCGGCCGTTGCGGCCCGCCGGTCGCCGTCTCGATCAGCCGCACCGCAAGCGCATTGGCAAGCAGGTCGATATAAAGCGGATCGGATGGCGTGTCGGCCTCCAGATCCGCCTTGATCGCCCAACCGATCGCTTCGAGCCTGGTGTCGCGCAGCTGCAATTGCGGCAGCAACTCCACCCTGTCGCCATGCCGCCCGAGGTCGGCCGCGACCCGGTCGAGCAGCGATCGCGAGAAACTGAGCCGCAGGATCCGGCAGTCGGCATCATCCTCCCAGGAACCCTCGACCCCGGCCGGGATGATGTCGATATCGCCCGGCTTCTGCACCCGCCGCATGCGCCGGCCACCGCATTGGCAATCGGCGTTAACCGGCGGGCCGAAATGCATGCCGAGCCTATGGGTGTCACTGCCCGGCACATGCACCCGGCCGCGCGGAATATGGATGAAGTCGGCCGAAAGCACGTTCCATGCCCGCCCGGCACTGGTGAGCAGGATCTGTGGCGATGGTTGAATGGAAGAAAGTGACATGACCTGCTGCGACCTGGACCTCGGCATGGGGTGGCCATGCTACGTCGCAACAGGCGGCTTAACAACGGCGGGCGCGCAGTTGATCGCCACCTTTGCTTCCGCTGCCAGATCAGGCTTCCGTTGCTCCATCAGAACGGGTTGATATAGTTGGTGATCGCGATCTGGCGCAAAAGCACCCGGCGGATCACATGCGCCGCCTTTACCCGGTCGGTGAATACAGCGGCAACCCCTGCCGCGCCCGCGGGCAGCCTTGCGGCAAAGGCCTCGTCATCTAGCCTGATCCGCACGATGAAGGGCGCGGCCGATACCGCCTCCGGCGCCACCGCCGTGCCGGAGACGCGCGCCTGCCCGGAGGCGATCGCCTGCAGTCAGAGGAACGGGAAAGTCGCAACGCCGAGTTTGCCAACTGACCGTTAGCTGGCATCGGAGGGCGGCGGGCGAGCTTTTGCCCGCTTGTCCTGCTCGCTGGCCCGCCCCCCTCATCGCCCTGGTGATCTTGATCAAAGTCAAGGAAATCCCCGCAGCGCCGTGCGATTGTTTCCGTGCAGTAGCTCAGTCTTTCGCGAAGCGACCGTGCCGCACGGAGGGGAAAGCGATGAGAAACAAGTCTGCCAAATTGATCCTTGCAAGCATTCTGAGCCTTGGCCCGGCGCTCCCGGCAGCCGCACAGGAACATAACGACACCGGCACGCTGGACACGGCCAAGGCCGAAAAGGCTTTTGCCGCCAAGCCGCTCTATTCGCCCTACGCAGGCCGCAATTTTCCGACCCGCCCCCTGTTCGGCGACACGCATCTTCACACCGGAGCCTCATTCGACGCCGGCGCGTTCGGGGCGCGGCTGACGCCGCGCGACGCCTATCGCTTCGCCCGCGGCGAAGAGGTCATGGCGTCGAGCGGCCAGCCCGCCAAGCTGTCGCGCCCGCTCGACTTCCTGGTGGTCTCCGACCACTCCGACAACATGGGCATGTTTCCGGACCTCTTCGCCGGCAAGCCGGAGGTTATCTCCGATCCGCAGGCCAAGACCTGGTACGACATGATCAAGTCGGGCCAGGGCGGCAAGGCGGCGATGGAAATCATCGTCGGGTTCAGCGAGGGCACCCTGCCGCAGTCGATGATCTACGGGCCCGACACCCGCCCCTACAAGAACGCCTGGCAGGACACGATCAAGGCGGCCGAGGAATATAACGAGCCCGGCCGCTTCACCGCCTTCATCGGCTACGAATGGACATCGAACACAGCGGGCAACAACCTGCACCGCAACGTCATCTTCCGCGACAATGCCGACAAGGCGAACGAGGTCTTGCCCTACACGACGCTGAAGCCGCTCGGCAGCGACAATCCGCGCGACCTGTGGAAGTGGATGCAGGCCTACGAGGACAAGACCGGTGGCAGTGTGCTGGCGATCGCCCACAACGGCAACCTGTCCAACGGGCGCATGTTCCCGATGATCGAATCCTTCACCGGCAAGCCGGTGGACAAGGACTATGTCGAGCAACGCGCCCGCTGGGAACGGCTCTATGAGACAACCCAGACCAAGGGCACCGGCGAGGCGCACCCGGCGCTCGCGCCCAATGACGAGTTCGCAAACTTCGAGATCTGGGACTTCGGCAACCTCGATGCCAGCGAGCGCAAGACGCCGGACATGCTCGAATTCGAATATGCGCGCTCGGCGTTCAAGAACGGCCTTAAGCTCGAGGCTCAACTCGGCACCAATCCCTACAAGTTCGGGTTGGTGGGCAGCTCGGACTCGCATACCGGTCTGTCGGCCATGGAGGAAGAGAACTTCTTCGGCAAGACGACCCCCCAGGAACCGAGCCCGGAACGACTGACTGCAACCTTCGTCAAGAACCCTAAGACCAACATAACGGTGATGGACTGGGAGGTCGGGGCGTCTGGCTACGCAGCCGTCTGGGCGGTGGAAAACACCCGCGAGTCAATCTGGGACGCCATGCAGCGCAAGGAGACCTATGCGACAACAGGACCGCGCATGCTCGTGCGCTTCTTCGGCGGCTGGGACTTCGAACCGGCCGATGCCGAAGGCCGCAATCCCGGCGCCATCGGCTATGCCAAGGGCGTGCCCATGGGTGGCGATCTGACGGCGGCGCCTGAGGGCAAGGCACCGACATTTCTCGTTGCCGCGCTCAGGGACCCGATCGGCGCCAATCTCGATCGTTACCAGGTCGTCAAGGGCTGGCTTGACGACAAGGGCGAGACGCACGAACAGGTCTACGATGTCGCCTGGGGCGGAGACCGCAAGCCGGGCCCGGACAGCAAAGTGCCGTCTGTCGGCGATACGGTCGACATCGAGAACGCCACATGGACCAACACCATCGGCGCGCCCGAGCTGATCGCGGTCTGGAAGGACCCGGAGTTCGACCCGAAGCAGAAGGCCTTCTACTACGGCCGCGTCATCGAGATCCCGACGCCCCGGTGGACGGCCTATGACGCCAAGCGTTTCGGGACGAGGCCGCTGGAAGGCACGCGCATGACCGTGACCGAGCGCGCCTACACCTCTCCGATCTGGTACACGCCATAATCCGGGAGATGGATGACCGCATGCGGGCGGACGCACGAAGACCATGCGCCCGCCGCCCTCCGTCAAGCGAGCGAGCACGGCCATGCTGAAACGCATCTTACGAGAGCCGCTGGTCCATTTCCTGGCACTCGCACTTTTGATTTTCGCCGCGCACGGCCTTCTGCGCACCGGCGCCGATGCGCCGGAAAAAATCGTCGTCAGTGCGTCGAAGATCGAGCAGATGGCAACGGTCTTCACCAAGACCTGGCAGCGCTCGCCGACGGCGGACGAGCTGAAAGGCATGATCGACGACTATGTGAAGGAAGAAATTCTGGTCCGCCAGGCGCTGGAACTCGGGCTCGACCGGGACGACACGGTCGTGCGCCGCCGCCTGCGCCAGAAAATGGAGTTCCTGAACACCGCCGACGCCGCCCCGGTGACAGTCACCGAACCGGAGCTGGAAGCCTATCTCGAGGCCAATCCGGCAGCCTTCGCCACCGATGCGAAGCTGGCATTCGAGCAGGTCTTTCTCAATCCCACACGACACGGCGAGACGATTGCTGAGGACGCCGCTACCTTGCTCGCGGAGCTCCGCAGCAACGACACGGCCGACCCCGCTTCGCTTGGCGATGCGTCCCTGCTTCCCGCGGCAGTTCTGCTCACAAGCAAGGCGGCGATCGACCAGACCTTCGGCGGCGACCTTGCGGACGGGCTCGAAAAGGCTCCGCTCGGTCAGTGGACGGGGCCGATCGCCAGCAGCTTCGGCCTCCATCTGGTCCGGGTGTCCGAGCATGCGCCGGGCCGGGTGCCGCAACTCAAGGACGTCCGCGACGAAGTGGCAAGGGAGTGGGAAAACGCCAAGCGTGCCCAACTTGAGCAGCAACGCTTCGGTGAATTGCTCGCTCGCTACCAGGTGGGCGTCGAAGCCGCCACCGCTGCAGGAGACAACTGATGAGACCGCTTGGCGCGCTTCTCGCCTTGCCGATCCTCCTGCTGCTCGGCGCTTCCGCTATCGCTCATGAGGTTCGGCCGGCCTATCTCGACATACGCGAAACGGCGCACGACACCTTCGCCGTTCTCTGGAAGGTGCCGGCGCAGGGCAGGATGCGGCTGGCGCTCGACGCGCATCTGCCAAAACAGTGCATCGAAAGGGCCACGCCGATCCGGTGGTTCGAAGGCAGCGCCTATCTGGAGCGGTGGACCGTCGACTGCGCTGGGGGATTGCGGAATGGCACGATCGTCATCGACGGGCTCAAGGCCACGCTGACCGAAGCACTGGTGCGCATCGAATACGAGAATGGCGGCACCGAGGTTGGGCGCCTCATGCCCGAGGCGCCCACCTTCACTGCGGCCGGCACCCAGCCCAGTCTTGAAGTGGCCCGGACCTATTTCCTGCTCGGCGTCGAGCACATACTCCTGGGTTTCGATCATCTGATCTTCGTGCTCGCGCTCATGTTGCTGATCCATGACCGCTGGATGCTGTTCAAGACGATCACGGCCTTCACCGTCGCCCACAGCATCACGCTCGCCGGAGCATCGCTCGGCTATTTCAGTCTTCCCCAGAAGCCGGTCGAAGCAACGATCGCCCTCAGCATTGCCTTCGTCGCAAGCGAACTGCTCAAGGCCAGACCGAACGAAGCGCGCCTGTCGGAAACCTATCCCTGGGTCGTCGCCTTCGCCTTCGGCCTGCTGCACGGTTTCGGCTTCTCCGGCGCGCTGAAGGAGATCGGATTACCGCAATCGGATGTGCCGCTGAGCCTCTTGACCTTCAACCTCGGCGTCGAGGCGGGACAGATCATCTTCGTTGCCGCGGCTCTGGCAGTTGCCTGGGCGGGGCGCGCGGTGGTTGGTTACCACGCCGCCTTCGCGCGCCGGGCAATCGCCTACGGCATCGGCACCAGCGCGATGCTCTGGTTCATTCCCAGGATCGCCAGCCTGGCAGCCTGAAGCGCGGCGCTCTTGCGCGACATGCAGCCAAGCAAAGTTCTACAGCGACCTTTGCGCGTCTGATAAGACGCGCGGCGCCGTAGAGCCCGGCAATCGAGTTGAGCCGTCCGCACCACCCCATGAACACCGACATCTGCCCGAAGGGCCGCTCGCCTCACCCCGCCTGCTGCGCCCCATGCGCGTGGATCACCGCATCGGCCTCCTTGCCGTAGAGCTCCTCGAAATGGTCGAAGCTCTTGGAAAAGTAGCCGATCCCCTGCGTGGCCGCCCGCAGTGCCCGGGCGAGATCGTCGAGCGCCGATCCGGGCACCAGTGCGCGAAAGATGTCCCAGCCCTTGGCGGTCTCGTCGCGGTCGAAGCCGAGCACCTGGCCCTTGTAGGTGGAGACAATCGGCACCAGGCTGCCGGAATAGATCGAGGGGATGTGGATCTCGATGCGGATGACCGGCTGCATCAGCACGGCGGAGGCCTGCGACAGCGCCTGGCGCACGCCCATCTTGGCCGCCGCCCGAAAGGCGAAGTCGTTGCTGTCGACCGAATGGTGCTGGCCGTCGGTCAAGGTCACGCCGACATCGATCACCTGAAAGCCGAGCGGGCCTTTCTCCATCGCCTCCCGCGCCCCGGCCTCGATCGCCGGGATGAAGTTGCGCGGCACCGCCCCGCCCTTCACCGTCTCGGCAAAGGAGAAGCCGGTGCCGCGCTCGTTCGGGTGCACGCTGAGCTTGACGTCGGCAAATTGCCCGGCGCCACCCGTCTGCTTGCGGTGGCGATAATGCACGTCGGAGGGTTTCAGCACCGTCTCGCGATAGGTCGGGCTCGGTGGCTTGTCGGTGACGCCGACGTGGAAGACGTCGGCGAGCGTCTTGCAGAGATCGCGCAGGTGCATCGGCCCTTGCACGCAGACGAGCTGGGCGCCGGTTCCCTCCTCCTGCATGACCGCAAGCCCGCGGTCGGTCTCTGCGAGTTTGGCGAGCGTGCCGGAAAGCTTGGTCTCGTCGCGCTCGCTGTCCGGCACCAGGATGCGCTCCAGCATCGGCGTCGGCGGCACCGTCCAGTCCGGCGCCTCGGCCGTGCTATTGCCGGCAAGCAGCGCCGGCACCGGCAGATGCTCGGATTTGACCGCCGCGATGATCGCGCCCGCCTCCGGCGTGGCGTTTGGCAGCGGTTTTCCGGTCGCCGGGTCCTGCAGCGAGCCGAGGCTGCCGCCGCCGAGCGTTGCGCCCTGCTTGATCCCCGATGTCAGCGCCCGCACCAGCACGGTCTTGCCGACATTGGCGCGGTGGTAGGCATGGAAGCTGACAGCCGAAAGGGCGGTTTCGGCAATCGAGCCGGCCGCCGCCAGACGGTTTCGAAGCGCATCCACAGCGGGCGCCTCATGGCGCAGCGCCTTCATCAGCCGCATGATGCCATTGGCATGGCTCGCCGAGCCGACCAGCACCGGGATGATCCGGTTTTCCTTCAAGAGCCGCGTGGAGATCGCGTAGATCGTGTCGCTTGCCGGCGCCCGATCTTCGATCAATTCCTCGAGCAGCCAGTCGTCGAACTCGGAGAAATGTTCCAGCAGTTCGGTGCGCGCCTCCTTCTCGCGCTCCATCACAGTATCGGGAATCTCGATCAGCGCCGAGGTCTGGCCTTCGCGGTAGCGCCAGGCGCGCTCGGAGATCAGGTCGCAGGTGCCGACAATCTTGTCGCCTTCGCGGATCGGCACCTGGCGCAGGAGCAGCATGTGGCCGGAATAGTCCTGGAGCGCGGCGATCACGTCACGCAGCCGCGCCCGCGGCTCGTCCATGCGGTTGATGAAGAGAATGCAGGGCGTGCCCGAGGCCTCGATCACCTTGAGATAGGGCGCGGCCAGCACCGCCTCCTCCGGCGCCGGCGAGACGCAGAGCACGCAGGCATCGCTGGCAATCAGCGCATGCTGCGCGTGGCCAAGCGCCTCGGTTCCGCCGGGTGCATCGAGCGCGCACCAGGGTTCGCCGCCAAACTCGAATTCCGTGAGGTTCAGTCCATAGGGCGAAACAGCTTTTCTGGAGGCCCCCTCCAGACCGGCCAGCTTTTCTGCCAGCGTGGTTTTTCCGGTCTGTGAGGGCCCAAGTACCGTGAAGCAGCGCATCGGCGATCCTCCCCTGTCGCGATTGCCAGAAGGCGCCGAGCGTTGCGACGCCCTTACTCTATTAATTCTAGGGCAGCTTTTGCGCTTTCAATGGCTATGCGCAAATTCGGCACAGTTCCGGTGCCCGCTGCGTCGACAATCGGCGTCGCCGGATGCCCATAATCTGATTGTCAATTTAAACCGGTTGTGAAATTATATCATTGTCGAGATCGACAATCGAAAGCGCGGCGCTAGTTCTATCGAAGCGCCATCCATTCATTGGAACCGTCCGAGCCGGAGACCGTCCGCATGTCCCTCACGCTTTACCAGCATCCGCTTGCGTCCTTCTGCCATAAGGTGCTGATCGCGCTTTACGAGAACGATACCCCCTTCAAGAGCAGCCTTGTCGATCTGCTCGATCCTGAGGAAGCGGCCCGCTTTGCAGCACTCTGGCCGGTCGGCAAGATGCCGGTTCTGACCGACAGCGCCCGTAATGTCGTGATGCCCGAAACCTCCATCATCATCGAATATCTCGACCGCCACTATCCCGGCCGCCAGCGGCTGATCCCCGACGATCAGGATACGGCCCTCAAGGCGCGCCTCTGGGATCGCTTCTTCGATCTCTACATCCATGTGCCGATGCAGAAGATCGTCACCGATACGCTGCGTGCATCAGGCGAAAACGACCATCGCGGCGTCACCGACGCCCGCGCTTCCCTTGCCGTTGCCTATGGCATGGCCGACAAGCATTTCACTGAGAACACCTTCGCCGCCGGCGATGCCTTCAGCCTTGCCGATTGCGCGGCCACGCCTGCGCTCTTCTATGGCGGCATCGTCGAGCCCTTCGATGAGAAATACCCGCATCTCGCAGCCTATTTCGAGCGCCTGCTTGAGCGCGCCTCCGTGCGCCGCGTGCTCACCGAAGCGCGGCCTTATTTCCATATGTTTCCCTACCGGAACCTGATGCCCGAGCGGTTTTTCGAGATGTGAGCCAAGCGCTAGAAACACAAGGGGATACAGGGAGATAGAGCGCCTTCGTGAATCGGAATGGCAAGACGCACTGTGACGCCGTCGACCGCTCCGTTCGCCGCCAAATCCAGACGAAGTCTGCCCCTCTTCTCGGGTTCAACCCGACGACTAGCCCTCTCCCCGCTCGCGGGGCGAGGGAACGTGCCCCTTCGCAGCGTTGTCGAGCGGAGCCGTTGTTGTCAGAGAAAAATCGAAGATGCTTGTCGCTGAGACGAGCGGTTGCCACGTGTCCCTTCTCTCCGCCTGCGGGGAGAAGGTGCCGGCAGGCGGATGAGGGCCCCCCTCACCGCGCGGATGAGGGGCAACCTGCGGAGAGCGGAGCCTACTTCACCTGCGCCGGCGGCGTGCCGATTGGGAAGGCGATGGTGACGAAGCCGGCGGTACCCTCCGGCCGGTTCTTGGCGCCGAATTCCTGGAAAATCTTCAGCGTCAGAGAGACCGGCGTCTCGGCCATCTTGAAATTGTAGCCCATGGTGCCGCCGATTGCGGCGATACGGCCCTTGAAGTCGCCGAGGCTTGCACCGGGACCGCTGTCGCCCGTCACCTGCTGGTAGAAGTAGCCCGCCACGCCGGCGGAGAATTCCTGGCCGAAGTGCCTGGTAACCGCCCATTCCGCGTGGAATTCCGTACCCGTGCGATAGTCCGTCGCCGGGTTCTCGCCGTTGAGGGTGAAGCCCGCCGCACCCGAAAGGTCGAAACCGGCTTCCGGGTTGAACCAGGTGCCGGCAAGGGTGAAGTCGCCTGCCCAGCGATTGAAGGAGAGATTGGCGAGCTCGCCTTTCTGGTAGTCGCCGATCGGCACGTTGAGGCTGGCGTTCGCCGTCCAGTGGAAATCGCCTTCGTGCCAGCCGAGCACGACGCCAACCACCGGGTCGCCGATGGTGAAGATCGAGTCGCTTGCGGAGGCCGAACGGCCGGCCCTCGGCGCTGACAGCGTTGCATCGATGTCGGGGCCGCCGAAAGGCACGATCGCGGTAAAGCCGAGATTGCCGCCTTGCACCTCCTCGGGCATGACCCAGAGGCCGGTGCCGAAGACGCCGATCAGGGTCGCGTCGACTTCGCCGACGATCTGGCCGCCGAGCGGAAGCTGCTTTCACCGACATAGAAATAGGTGTCGTTCTGAAAGTAGGTTCCGGGCGGTGCGAGAAGGCCGGCCATCGGGCCACGGGCACCGAGCAGATAGAAGCCGGCACCGTTTTCAGCCGCGTTCGCCGTCGAAGGCGCGACCACGCAACACAGGCCGGCAGCGATTGCCTATGCGGACAGCAAACTCTTGGCAACGCTCATCGAGTGACCCCCCTCATCTCTCGGCAGAGACGATAGCATTCCGCCATCTTCAAGCCAGCCCTAAGAAACAGGAGCCTCAAGAACCGCAACATCCGATTGCAGGACGGTGCAGGCATACACATCTTGCCCGCCCGGCACAGGCCGCTACCTTACCGCCTGTCGCCTTCGGTTTGTTCCACAACGGAGGCTTGCGTTTTCGTTCCTTTTCCCAGCGCATCAGCAAAGGATCCGAGACCATGGAATACCGGCTGCTCGGCCGCTCCGGCCTGAAAATCTCTGTTATCACCATGGGCACAATGACGATTGGCGGCCGCGGCAAGTTCGCCGAGGTCGGCAATGTCGGCCTCAAGGACGCCCGCCGCTACGTCGATCTCTGCCTCGACGCCGGCGTCAACCTGATCGACACCGCCGATATCTATTCGACCGGCTACTCAGAGGAGATCATCGGCGAGGTGCTTGGCGGCAAGCGCAAGAACGGCGTGCTGGTCGCCACCAAGGCACGCTTCTCCATGGGGCCCGGACCGAACGACGGCGGGCTCTCGCGCCACCACCTGATCGCCGCCTGCGAGGCGAGCCTGAAGCGGCTGAAGACCGACGTCATCGATCTCTACCAGGTGCATGAATGGGACGGCCAGACGCCACTCGAAGAAACGATGGAAGCGCTCGACAGCCTCGTCCGAAGCGGCAAGGTCCGCTACATCGGCTGCTCCAACTATTCCGGCTGGCACATCATGAAGGCGCTCGGCATCAGCGCGCGCGAGGGCCGGCAGCGCTTCGTCAGCCAGCAGATCCACTATACGCTGGAAGCCCGCGAGGCAGAATACGAACTGATGCCGATCTCGATCGATCAGGGGCTCGGCGTGCTCGTATGGAGCCCGCTTGCAGGCGGCCTGCTCTCGGGCAAGCACCGGCGGGGCGAGACATCAGAGGGAACGCGCCAGCTCGCCGGCTGGAACGAGCCGCCGATCCGCGACGAGGAGCGGCTGTGGAAGATCGTCGACATGCTGGTGGCGATATCCGGCGAGCGCGGCGTCTCGCCGGCGCAGGTCGCGCTCGCCTGGCTGATCGGCCGCAAGGGCGTCACGTCCGTCATCATCGGCGGCCGCACGGAGGCACAGTTCAGCGACAACCTCGCCGCCGCCGGCCTGAAGCTTTCCGACGAGGAAAAGGAACTGCTCGACGCCGTCAGCCTGCCGCCGGTGATCTACCCCTACTGGCACCAGCTCCGGAGCGCCAAGGACCGGCTCGGCGAAGCGGATCTGTCGCTGCTGGGGCCGCATTTGTAGAGGAAGGTGCCCTATCCGGCTCGCCAACGCCTCTTCAGCATCATGGAGCAAGTGCCACAAGACTCCGATGAAGGCCGACGCGATCTCGTGAGGAAAACCGACCTTCCTTCTCCATTGGACCGCAACAGACCTTTGCAGTGACCGCTTCGCGGATCCTGTTCCTGTTGAAGGCGGTACTCTCGTGAAGCGTCGCTATACGACCGTCTCAGTGGTATCATGAACCAGCACGGTCGCGGTGTCGGGCAGCCGGATGGTGCATGTCGCGTCAATTGCCTGGCTTCATCCGGCGGATCTCCTGAGGGGGAGACAGCCATGGCAACGGCAAGAGCAGAGCGGCGGCTGGCCGCGATCCTGGCCGCTGATGTCGTCGGCTATTCCCACCTCGTCGAACATGACGAGGCCGGGACGGTGTCGGCCCTCAAGGTTCTGCGCCGGGAGGTGATCGATCCGCTGCTGGCCGACCATCAGGGCCGTATTGTCAAGCTGATGGGCGACGGTGCGCTCGTGGAGTTCGGCTCGGTCGTCGATGCCGTCGCGTGCGCGGTCGCCATCCAGAAGGGGGTTGCCGAGAACCAGGCCGATATCCCGACGGAGCGACGCATCATCTTCCGGATCGGCGTCAATCTCGGTGATGTGATCCATGAGGTTGATGGGGATCTCTACGGCGATGGCGTCAACATCGCGGCCCGCCTCCAGACCTTGGCGGATCCAGGCGGCATTTGCATTTCCGGCACGGCGTACGATCACCTCCCGGGCAAGCTTGACTGCGGCTACGAGTACCTCGGCGAACGCGCGCTCAAGAACATGGAGCGGCCGGTGCGACTGTACCGCCCCCTTCTGGAAAGGACGACCGCAGGAACGGTATCGCCCAGGCCCGCACTTCCGGATCGACCATCCATTGCCGTGCTGCCGTTCAACGTCATGAGCGCCGACCCGGAGCAGGACTTCTTCAGCGATGGACTCACCGAGGACATCACCACCGCGCTATCCAAGCTCAAGGGCTTCTTCGTGATCGCCCGCAACACGATGTTCACCTACAAGGGAAAGCCCGTGGATGTGCGCGCCATCGGGCGCGAACTCGGGATCCGCTATATTCTCGAGGGGAGTGTGCGCAAGTCCGGCAACCGGGTAAGGGTGACCGCGCAGCTCATCGATGCGGCCTCCGAAGTCCAACTCTGGGCCGAGAGGTACGACGGCGACCTCGGCGACATCTTCGTCATTCAGGACGAAATCACTGCAAGCGTCGTCGGCCGCATCGGGCCGGAACTCCTGGCGGCAGAGCATGCCCGCGAAAGCCCCAAGCCGCATCATGGCCTTGATGCTTGGGAATGTGTCGTGCGGGCGGTGTTCCTGTGTTCCCAGTTGTCTGAGGAGAGCAGCGGCAAGATGCTCCCCCTGCTCGATCGGGCAATCGGACTGGCTCCCGGTTATGCCCAGGCGCTCGCGATGAAAGGTTGGATTACCGTGTGGCGCGCGTTCCAGGGGTGGGAGGACATGGGACACGCCCTGGCCCTTGCCAGGGATTTCGTCCAACAAGCCATCGCCGCGGACGATAAGGAACAGTGGACTTACCTTGCGCAGGCGATGATAGCCTTTGCGACGCGTGACAATGTCCTGGCGATGGCAGCGATCAGCCAGGCTGTCGCGATCAACCCCAACTCCGCGTTTGCACACGGCCAGTTGGGACTTGCGCATGCCAACGGGGGCCGCGCGGCGGACGCCATTCCTTGCATCGACTACGCCCTCAGACTGAGCCCCCGCGAGGCTTTTCTCGGCGACTTTCAGTTTTACTACGCCATGGCTTATTTCCAGGGCGCGAATTACGAACTTGGATTGAGCTACGCACGGGACGCGCATCGCTTGCGGTCCGGCCACGCGGTTCCGCTGATCATCGGCACGGCCTGTGCCGGACTTCTGGACAACCAGGAGGCTGCCACGGACTTGCTCGGACGGCTCAAGTCGCTAGTCCCTGACATCTCACGGGACGCCGTCGCAGCAACATCTTCTTTCGTTCGCGCCGAGGATCGGGCGCGTCTGATCGAGGGACTTGCCCGTGCCGGCCTGAATTGACGGGTTGGATCGACCTCGAGAACCGATCGCTCCCCATCAGAGGCACGCACGCAGGAAAATTCCGATCCAGCCGGAGCCTCGGCGGTGATGTCTCTCCGGCAGCACCCCGCAAAGCAAACGTCGCCATCGCCCCTTGACTTCTCGCCCAGCATCGCCATTTCATATCATATGATACACGAAGTCGCGGCATAGGAGACGACCATGGCCAACGCTCAACCGGCTTTCGCCTCTGATCGGCAAACGGCCCGGCAAGAAGAGGCTGTCATCGTCAAGGCCGTGGTCAAAGCCTGCGACCTCTGGAACCTCACCAACAGAGAGGCGGCCCAGTTGTTCGACGTGCCGATCGCCACCTGGAACCGCATGAAGGCGGGTGACTTCAAGGGCAGGCTCGACCAGGACAAGCGCATGCGCGCGAGCCTGATCGTCGGCATCTTCAAGGGGCTGCGGCTCTTCTTCAACGGCCCACTCACCTATCAATGGCCGAAGGCGGTCAATACCGGCCCGCTGTTCAATGGCCACTCGCCCGTCGATCTGATGATCGAGGGCGGCATTCCGGTGATGCTGAAGGTGCGACGCTATCTCGATGGCCTGCGCGGCGGCCTATGATACCCGAGATCGATTTCAACGAGCCGGCGACCGTCCGGCTGATCTCGACCGCCTATATTGACGAGCCCGCCGTCAAGCCGCTCGCCGACGATGACGACGAGATCGAAATCCTCAATCGGCTGGAGGCGATGACCTCGGCGCGCCTCAGCCCCCTCGCCTTGCCTGTCGGCGTCGATCCGGCCGAACTGCTGAACGAGACCTTCGGCTACGGCTGGTCGCTGATCAATGCCGCCTTCTGCCATGCGCGCCCGCCGGGCAACCGCTTCAACGGCGAGGAGCGCGGCGCCTGGTATTGCGCCTTCGGCCCGCGCGCGCTTCAAACCTGCCAGGCGGAAATCGTCTATCACCGCACCCGGGCGCTGAGCGAAGCCGGCAGCTTTCACGACATCGGCCGCTACCGCGAGCTGATCGCCGGCTTCACCTGCCGCTTTCATGATGCGCGCGCAGAAAAGGGAGCCACCTATCTCGATGCCGATACGGCGGTCGCCTACCCCGCCGGCCAGGCGCTCGCCGCCACCATTCTGGCGGAAGGCGGCAACGGCCTGATCTACCCGTCTGCCCGCGACCCCGAGGGCGAATGCCTCGCCGTCTTCCGCCCCGCCGTCATCCAGAACATCCGCCAGGGCCGCACCATCACCTTCGAATGGACCGGCGTGCCCGAGCCGCGCATTCTGGATGAGGCTTGATCCGGCAGGAACCGACGAAAGCGCCGAGAGCGGCCCCGCAATGTTCCCGCAATGCGCCTCCCCGACAAGGGCTCGCCTTTCCGGATTCCCGCGCTGGACTTGCCGGGGCCGGATTCGGCCTGAACAGAAACAACTTATAAATCAAATTGTTATTGACGCCTTTTCCCGGCGGAACACGCGCCACGCAGCCGCCAAGAAACTGCCCCTCACCCTCCCCCTCTCCCCGCAGGCGGGGAGAGGGAAAACGGTAAGCGTCCCGCCTCGCCGTAGCCCGTTGATGGCTGCGACCAGACAGGATGGCCCGACCTGCAAACGCTGGAGATGGACACAGGCAAGCGCCGCAGCGTCCCTTCTCCCCGCAGGCGGGGAGAAGGTGCCGGCAGGCGGATGAGGAGCAATCCTCACCGTGCGGATGAGGGGCGTGCTGCAAACGCCGCGCCGGATACCGGCACCGAGCGTCAAACACGAGGAAACGAATGACGATCACACTTTTGCCAGTCGATGCCGTCGATCCCGACACCATCCGAAAATTGGACGTGCACGAAAGCCAGATGGATTTCATCGCCAGCAACGAGGAATCGCTGCAAGAACTCGCCGAACGCCCCGAATGCGTCGGCTTTGCTGTGATAGCCGAAGGCGCCCCCGTCGGCTTCGCCATGTATGCGCTCGATCCGGATGACGGCAACCACTGGATCTACCGCCTGATGATCGACGCCCGCCACCAGGGCAAGGGCTACGGTGTCAAGGCGCTTGCCGCCCTGCTGGAACATATGGCCGGCATCCCCGAATGCGGCGACATCTATCTCGGCGTCTACCCTGAAAACACCCGCGCCCACGCCCTTTATCACCGCTTCGGTTTCCGCGAGACCGGCATGATGCTCGGCGAGGAGAAGGTGATGCGGCTGGATCGCCCATCGAAATTGCCCCTCGGAGCATCGTCCCGCTCGGCAGCGGATGGGATCATTGCGATCCCATCCACATGCCCCGCGGGGCGTTATGACGCGACTGAGGCCGCCACCGGTTTCGTCAGGCGCAGGCCGAGAACCAGCAGCCCGCCCAGCGCATAAACGACGACGACCGAAAGCCAGATCGCGCCCGGCCATTGCGCGCGAACGACGAAGTAGATGCTCGAAAACGCGAGCGGACTGATGATCGATGCAAGGCTCACGGCCGAGGCCAGCACGCCTTGGAACTGGCCCTGCTGGTTCTCGTCGACCTGCCGGGTCGCGAGCGATTGCAGCGCCGGCACGCCGATGCCGCCGAGCGCAAAGACCGGCATGATCGCGAAGATCATCCAGTCCTCGGTCGCAAAGGCCATGACGGTCAGGGCAACGCAGACGCCGGCGACGCCCACCAGAATGGCGCCGCGCTCGCCGAAGCGTTTTACGGCCGGTCCCGGGAGAACCGCCTGGGCAAACGTCTGGCAGACGCCAAAGGCGCCGAGCGATAGGCCGATCCAGAGCCCGTTCCACTGGAACGTCTCGCTGCCCCAGAGCGCCCAGCAGGTGCCATAGGCCTCGCCCGTGGCGCTGAAGATCAGGAAGAGAAAGACGATCGGCAGCACGCTCTTCACCGAGAACACCCAGCGCAGCGGCCGAAGCGGGTTGAGCGCGGCAAGGTCGATCCTCTCGCGGCTCGGTGCGCGCGACTCCGGCAGCACGAAGTACGCCAGAGCCAAATTGCAGCCGTTCAGGACCGCCGCGGCGACGAAGGGCAAACGCAGCCAGTGGTCGCCGAGCACGCCGCCGAGAACCGGGCCGATGATGAAGCCGATGCCGAACATGGCGTTGAACAGGCCGAAGCGCTGCGCACGCTTGTCCTCGGGCGTGATGTCGGTGAGGTAGGCGGTTGCGACCGACATGTTGGCGCTCGTCAGCCCCGCGATCGCACGGCCCGCAAAGAGCATCCAGAGATTGGGCGCAAAGGCGAGGAACAGATAGTTGACCGCAGCACCCGCGAGCGAGATCAAGAGCACGGGCCGGCGGCCCAGCCGATCGCTGAGCGCACCCAGCACCGGCGCGCAGATGAACTGCATGACCGCGTAGAGCGCGGTCATCGTGCCGATATAGGGCGCCACGTTGTCGGCATGGATCACGTCCTTCAGCAGCGAAGGCAGGATGGGAAAGATGAGGCCGATGCCCACGGCATCGAGCACAATGGCAGTAAAAATGACGATGAGGGATTTCTTCATGATGCGTTCCGATCAACGCAAGCACGCCCACGCCAAGAGGCGCCGATGCCTTGCGATTGGGTGACCTGACGATGCAGGCGATAGGTTTTGGGAAACGCTGGCCGATCCGTGCTCAAACGGCAGGGATGGCGTGTGCTTGACTGCCTGGACGTGGATTCGTCCACCTGTTTACTCCGCCACTGAGCGGATCAAGGGAAGCAGTCGCTTTTCGCGATGGCATGCAATTAACACCGGATGGCGGGACGCGGCAAGCCCCACGTTTTTGCGGAAGCAGAAGCGCGCCGCGCTCAGCACCGGCAAATGGTCAACAGGGCCTTTTTCGACTACAGTTGCGGCAGAAACCACGACATTCGTCAGAGCGGACAAGTCCTTGAGCCCGGCCCGACTGTGGCCTCCCTTTCGGTGGCCGCGGAACTCGGGACGGAGCGCCCGCTTTCCGATGCAGAATTCGTGAGTGGAGCGCAGCGATGGAACAGAACTCCGAGATCGGCCCGGCCGAAGCTGACGACTTTCCTGCCATTCGATCCTTGTGCAACGGCTTCCTCGACTGGTGCCGATCGCGCTATGGCGAAAACGCCTGGTTCGTCGACCGGTACTACACGCCGGAACAATGGGCCGCACTCCTGGACAGCCTGCCGAAAATCCATTCGGCTCCAGATGGGGAGATTCTTGTTGCCCGCCTGAACGGAAAGGTGGTCGGCTGTGTGATGATGCAGCGGATCGACGAACGTACATGCGAGATGAAGCGAATGTTCATCAGCCCGGAGGGCCGAGGCTTGGGGCTGGGCCGCCGTCTCGCCGAGGCCCTCGTGCGCGTGGCTGCCGAGCGGGGCTATGCCGCCATGCGGCTGGATACCGGCCGCAACCACGATGAGGCGTTGAGCCTCTACCGCTCCCTGGGATTCCAGGAGATCGCACCCTACTACAAAGCACCTCCCGAACTGCGCAACCATCTCATCTTCATGGAAGCCCCTCTGGCCGGGTAGTCGCGTCCCCCCTCGCGATGTGTCTTCGCAGTGGCAGAGCAAGGTTGCAGAACAGTGTCGAAGCCTGCCTCATCGAGCCATGTTGAGCTCGGAGACCGGCATGGAGATGGTGCAGCGCAGGCCATCCGGCCCAAGGGCGAAGCTCGTTCTCGCCTCAAGCTGGTAGGGCAGCGCCCGCTCGATCAGTTCGCGCCCGTGCCCGATGCCCTCGCCGGCACCGGTTGCCGGCGGCATGCGCACGCCGCTTTCGTGCCAGTCGATGTGAAGCCAGAGCTTTTGATCCTGCCCGGCCTCGACATGCCAGCGAACGGAAAGTGCTGCACCGGCCTGACCCAAGGCACCGTACTTGACGGCATTGTTGGCCAGTTCATGAAGGGCCATGGTCAGCGTTTGCACCGTCGACGAACGCAGCTTCACGCCGCTGGGACCGTCCAGCCGCACACGCCCCATATCCGCATCCACCGCCGCCAGTTCTGCCCGGAGCAGCTCATCGAAGGTGACCCGCTGCTGGTTGGCCAGGCGCGACAACAGGCCCTGGACCCTGGCCAGCGCCGACAGGCGGCTGCGAAAATGCGCGCTGAAATCCGGCAGGTCCTTGGCTCTGCGGGCGGTGGTTTCGGCAACGGCCCGGACAACCGCCATGAGGTTTCGGGTGCGATGCTGCAGCTCGGCAACCAGCGCCTTCTGGCGGTCTTCCCATTGCCGCCGCTCGGTGGTGTCGGTCATCGCGCCCACCATGCGGATCGCCTGCCCGCCTTGATCGTAGAAGAAACGGCCGCGGCCGTGCAGCCAGCGAACGGCGCCATTCGGATGCAGGGTGCGAAACTCCGTGACGAACTCTGTGCGGGCCTCCCGCGCGTGCTGCAGCAAGGCCTCGGTCTCCGCCCGGTCATCCGGGTGGATGCGCGCGGACCAGTTTTCATAGCTGGGCGTCACCTCGTCCACCCCGTAACCCAGCATGCGAAAATACTCGTCGCTCCAATGCACCTCTCCGGTCAGGACATTCCAGTCCCAGAGCCCCAGACCGCCGACCTCCACCGCCGTCCGCAACCGTTCCTCGCTCGCCCGAAGCGCCGTCTCCGTCTTCTCGCGCTCGATCAGGTCGGCCGCCTGTCGCGCCAGCACGTCGAGGAGACGCAGTTCCCGCTCCTTCGGGCGGTGCACATGCGCCCAATGGGTCGACAACATCCCGATGAGCGTTCCGACGCGCGAATGGAGCGGCGTGGTCTGCACGGCGCGGATCCCGCTCTGCCGGTAATGGGCCAGATCCGCCGTACCCTGCATGAACGCAGCGGTTTCGACATCCGAAACGACGACGCGCCGCCCGGTGCGCAGGGCGAGCGCGCAGGTGGAAGCCCGGTCCATGCTGACGCAATGCCAGAATTGCGCGGCCTCGTCGCTGAAGCCGCGATGGGAAAGCAGGCGTAGCTCTCCAGTTGAGCCCCGGTCGGCATCCAGCATCTGCAGGCTGGCGAATTGCGAACGCATGATGGCGGCCGCACCATCCAAAATGGTCTCGTAGACGGCCTGCGGTCGCCCGTCCTTGATCAGTTCGAGGCTGATGGCCTGCAGCCGCTCGCTGTCTTCCAGCTCGCCCTTCATCTGTTCCGGGCCTTGATGGTGCGCAATGGTCATCGAGTCGCTCCCTTCCCGACGAGACACCCAAGGGCGCAGCGGCAGCCGTGCAAAGGACGTTGTCGCGCAAATCCGCGCCAACTGCTGGCAGCTTGCTCCGGGCCCACCCCTATCGCCTCAGTGCAATCTCCCTCCGTGGGCTGCCTCGGGGTTGCAACGGTGCGCCGGATCAGTGCGCCGCCAGCACCCTCGCCTCCACCGGCTGGTCGATGCCCTTCAGGACAAGCAGCCGGGTTCCGGCGCCCATCGTGAGCGCTGCCGCCTCAGCGGCGGTCTCGGTCGAGATCAGGATCTCGCCCGCCTCGGCCTGGGATTCAAGCCGCGACGCCAGGTTGACCGTGCCGCCGATCGCGGTGAAATCGCTGCGGAAGCTCGAGAACTCGCCGATCTCGACCTCGCCCGAGTGAATGCCGACCCCGACACCGAGCGGTTGCTCACCCAGCCCGTCGAGGTCCAGGCTGCCGAGTGCTTGCGCGCAAAGCCGCTGGATATCGAGCGCCGCCCGGATCGCGGCTTCTGCGTGATCTTTCCTGATAATGGGAAAATTGAAGATCGCCATCAGCCCGTCGCCCATCTGCTTGTTGACGATGCCGTCATGCGCCCAGATCGCCTCGGCGCAGCGATCCTGAAACAGGCTGACGATTTCGCTGAGCCGGATGCGCTCGATGCGCTCGGACAAATGGGTGAAGCCGCGGATGTCGGCAAAAAGAATGGTCGCGCTTGCCGCTACGTGACTCTGCTTCTTGACGTAACGGAAGGAGCGCTCGCAGATCGTGCAGATGTTCGGGTTCATCTTGCTGCGGGTGATGCCGAAGGCACGAAACGGCAGCGCCAGCGGCCCGCGAATGGGGATCGGCATGTGCATCTGGTCCCAGCATCCGCGGCAGATCCTGGCGTCGCCGCGATTGGCCGGCTGCATGGTAGAGGCTTCGGTCATGGTCTGCGTCTCCGGCTCACATGGCCAAAGTGGCGTAGACGGAGCTTCTGCCATTTGTCGCGCTTTAGCAACGGCTGGAATAATACAAGGCGCCTGCCGTACGGCCCGGCCGTTACTCGGCAAACAGGTTCGCGGCCATGAAGTCGACGAAGGCACGGACCTTTGGCGAGAGATATCGATTGGTCGGCCACAGCACGCGGAATGTGCCCGTTTCGCGAAGGCAATCCTCCAGCAGCGATACCAGCTTGCCTTCCGCCAGTTCCGACGACACGGCGAACGGCGGCAGACAGGTGATGCCGAAGGATCGCTCCGCCAGGAAGATCAAGGGCTCGAGTGTGCTCGCAACCGTGGTCACGGGCAGATCGAGCTTGACCTCGCGCCCGTCACGAACGAGCGGCCAGGGTTCGAGGCGGCCGGAGTTCGCGTACCGGTGATGGAGGCAGCGATGCCCGAGCAGGTCTTCCGGCACCTTCGGCCGACCGTGCGCGGCGAGATACTCCGGAGCCGCGACGATCCTGTGCCGGAACGTCCCGAGCTTGCGGCTCATCAGGCGCGTATCCTTGACCTCGCCTGTTCGGATGACGGCATCGAAGCCCTCTTCGATGACGTCGACCAGCCGATCCGTGAAATCGAGGTCGAGGTTGATCAGCGGGTAGCCGTGCATGAAATCCGATATGGTCGGCATCAGGAGCATGCCGGCCAAGGGCAGGCTGACACGAAGCTGGCCGCGCGGTGTCGCGTGCGACCGCGACAGCTGCGCCTGGGCTGCCTCGAATTCGGATTGGATGCGGCGACAAGTGTCGAGAAAGAAGCTCCCGTCCTCGGTCAGCGCCATGCTTCTCGTCGACCGATTGAAGAGACGCACGCCCATCTCGTCTTCGAGCCGCGCGATGGCCTTGCCGACCGCAGAACCCGAAAGGCCGAGCCGATGGCCGGCGGCCACGAAGCTGCCTGCCTCTGCGACCTGAATGAAAATGCTGAGCGTTCCGAGCTTGTCCATCGTCTGCCGATTGCGGAATTAATTTCCGAAGTGATGAGAATACCCGCTCGTTTATCCGCTATTTCTCCGTCGATATCCAGATGTCGTCGCGGTCGATGCGCTGCGACGTTCAAATGGAGAGCCCCATGAATACGAGCCTTACCCCCACTTTCTCAGCTTCCCCCGCTCCGACGACCTTTGTCGTCAACGTCATCCACGCTCACCCCGGCAAGCAGGAGGAAGCCTTCGCGATCATCCAGGACGTCGTGCACTACGTCGCCGAACGGAAGGAAGGCTTTTTGTGGAGCACCTTGGCGAAGAGCACGGACGGACAGACGGTCGTCAATGTCGAGGCAATCCAGGGAACCGGGAATGTCGACGAATTCTTTTCGGATCCGGTGTTCGTGGAGAAGTTCCGGAAGCTGGATGAAGTCTCCCGGAGCGAGTTTCACACCTATACGGTCGGCGACCTCGTGCTGCCGAAGCGCGGCTCCGCGGCTTGATCGCTGCTGCATGTTTCCTTTAATCGTAGCCGATTGAAGGACAAAAACATGCAGCAATTCAAAGTGCTACAGCGACCTTTGCGCGTCTGATAAGACGCGCGGCGCTGTAGTCCCTGCGCCTCCACGTGAAGACGCAGGGCCTATAGCGCCTCTATCATCCCGCCTTCTTCACCGGCGGGATGACCCATGAGCCATCGAGAATGGACGGCGGGCTGTCGTCGGGCCAGTAGAGCCGCATCATCAGGATGAACTTGCCCTTCGGCGCCGGCAGCCAGTTGTTCTCCTTGTCAGCTCCGGGCGTTTCGTTCTGGATGTAGATCTCCGTCGACCCGTCGGCATTGGCCTTGGGGCTGACGCGTGCGCTGATCGAATAGCGATTGATCGGATTGTCGACGAAGAAATAGTCCTCGTCATACATGGTGATCGACCAGAAACCGCGCACCGGCGGCAATTGCCCCTTCGGGAAGGTGATGACGTATTTGTTGGCGCCATGGTAGGCGCGGGAGAAAAGGCCGTCCTTGGATTTCAGCGACGTCGGATAGATCGCATCCTGAGGACGATTGGCGCCGAGACCGATCGCCGTGATCAGTGCACGCTGCAGATAGCCCGTGCCGTAGATGCCGGTCTTGGTGGTAAAGCCCCAGCCATTGATGTCCTGGACGTCGCCATCGCTGAACTTGAAATGCAGCATGATGCGATGGAACGCCATGGCGGGAATGCGCGAGATGAAAGCGGCATCCAGCTTGCTCTTGTCGAAATCCTTGCCGGGCACGATGCCGATCTCGGCGAACTTGGCGATTGCTTCTGCATCCGCAGCCGTCGGCGGATTGGTCTTCATCAGGTCGCAAAGCAGCGTGAAGTACTCGACCGCGTCCATCCGGTTGACCTGCTCGCGCACCGCCGTCTTCATGTCGATGGTCGGGTCGATCTTGCCCGCCGGCGGCGTCCAGTCCTTGCCGTAGGCGCTGAGCGGCGAGAGCTTGCACTGATCCTGCAGCGCGTGAACCGCCGCATAGTCCTCGGGCGAGCCATCGCAATAGATGCGGCCGAGGATCCAGACGATGCTCGTTGCCGACTTGTATTCGGTCACGCCGTCGGGAACGGTGCCCTGCCAGCCAGGCCCGGTGATCGCATAGGACTGCGCCCCGTCGCCGGTCGTCCGCTTGCCCGGCACCTGAAACACCGTCGTCCAGCCGTCGAGCATCGGAAACAGGAAGTAGCGATCCTTCATGTCCGGGATCGACAGCACCCAGGGCTCCTTGCTGACGTCGACGAAGGCCGTCGTATAAAGCGTATCGGCGTTCGGCGCGGTCACGTCCTTGAAGGAAGCGTTTGGATACTCCCTAAGCTTGATGATATGCCCCATCGGCCCCTTGCTGCCTTCGGGCTGCGCCACATTGGTGACGACCCGTCGGGTCATTTCCGTTGTCACCAGGGGATAGCCGTAGATATAGGCTTCCACCGCCAACCAGAATTCGTCAGCCGCCTCGACCGGATCGATCAGCGGAGATTCCAGAGCATTCGCAGGTAAAGTTGAAACCGTTGCGAGCAGGCCAGCGCCTCCCAAAGCGACGGCACGACGTGTCATGTCCATATTCGCCTCCCTCTTGCCCTCATGGCGACGAGAGGTTAGCACATACTAAATAATGCTACTAGGCATTGTATCCGTGTGAATTTCACGCGAGCTAGCGGCATTTGCTGCGATCAGCTGCCCCGACTCGCGGGGCAGCACGAGATGCGACTGCCAAGCAGCCGATCAGAACGACAGGCGGTTGCTGGACCAGACCGGGCCGAGGCGCTCTTCTTCCTTGAGCGTCGCGGAACCGTAGGAGAAGCGCAGGCCCCCGAAGATTGTGCTGGTGTCACCGGAGACCGATGCGCTCAGCCCCGACAGCTCCTCATTGGTGTATTTGTAGCCGGCAAAGAGCGTGACCGGGAAAGCGTCCAGCCGGTAGTTGGCCGTCAGCTTCAGGCTGCGCAGATCGTAATCCAGGTCGTTTTCGCTCATGCGATGAAGCGAGCCGTCGACGTCGAAGCGCAGGTTGTCGGTCGCGTAAATGCGGGCACCGAGCGAGCCCATGTAATGATCGGCGTCGATGTCGTCGAAGTCTTCCACGCTCGCCTGGCCGTAGCCGACCGCACCATGCAGCGTCCAGGTATCGAGAAAATAGGCCCCTTCGAGGCCACCCATGTAATCGTTGAGGTCGACGCCAATGCCCGGGTCGAGGCGCGCGCCTTGCACAAAGACGCCTGCCGCATAGAGATCGTTGCGGTAGTAGCCGTGCAGCGCGCCGTCATAGCTGTTGGTATCGACGTCTTCATAGGACGCGCGCGTGTAGCCGAGATCGACCTGCAGGTTCAGGCCGGCACCGGCATCGAAGTTCACGGCGCCGCGCAGGTCCCATGCATCCGTATCGATATCGCCGGGTGTATCGACGCCGGCTCCATAGGAGCCCTCGATGTAGCCGACGACGCCGCCGGATGCTTGCTCCACCGGCACTTCATAGGCGTCCTGCGTCCCGACCAGCGGACCGTCGATATCGGCGGCGGCCGCGAACTGAACACTTGATAAAAGAAAAATGACGAAACCGCTCGCCCTGACCATTGCCCCACTCCGGTTGAAACCCCTGAGAATAGGTAAGCAAATATGGTTAATACAATCTCTACGGGAAACCGACGGAGCGGACCGCTAACGGCGCCACGGTTCGGACACTGTGGTAGCCGCTCATCCGACATGCGGGCTGCTTCTTCCCGCTCACCGCCCAACACTTGCGGCTGCCCCTCATCCGCCCGGTGAGGGCTTGCCCCTCATCCGCCCGGTGAGGGCTCGCCCCTCATCCGGCCTGCCGGCCACCTTCTCCCCGCGCGCGGGGAGAAGGGCACGCGTGGCGCCCGCTCGCCTCGACAACAAGCGCCACAGTTTCACTCCGGGCTAATTGGTTTGCCCCCGACTAAACCCCGTTTGACCCTGACTGCGGCCGCGTTCGAAAACGCCGCGAACCGGGCTCGTCCCCTCTCCCCGCTTGGCAGGGAGAGGGTTAGTCCTCGGGTTAAACCCGAGGAGAGGGGCAAGCCCACCCTTAACCGTCAGCAGAGTGACGTCCCTACTGCTTGGCGATCTTCTCGCGCAGGCGCTCGTCCTGTGCGGCGATCTCGGGCGTCAGTGCGTCGCCGAAATCGGCGGCCTCGAAGACCGGGCGGATTTCGATTTCGCTCGGGCCCGGCATCGGGTTCGGGCAGCGCTTCACCCAGGCGATCGCCTCGTCCATGTCCTTGACCGTCCAGATCCAGAAGCCGGCGACCAGTTCCTTGGTCTCGGCGAAGGGGCCGTCGATGACCAGTCGATTGGGCCCGTCGAAGGCGACGCGGGCGCCCTTGGAGGAAGGATGCAAGCCTTCGCCCGTCTGCATGATGCCGGCATTGACCAGTTCCTCATTGTACTTGCCCATGGCTTCGAGAAGCTCGGTCGTCGGCATCTTGCCCGCTTCGCTGTCCTCGGTCGCCTTTACAAAAACCACTACGCGCATCGTCCAATCTCCTCTGTCACGCCGGTCCCGGTCGTTGCGACCCCTGGGGGTATCGGCGCGGTGAAACCCAGATAGTGAGAGCGGTTTGCGGGCGAAAGGCCCGCGCGGATTTTTTTCCTATCCCGCTCCGGTGGAGGAAGCCAGATTGGCCTCCCTGGCTAAATGACGAACGGGCAACGATGGGTCCGACATCGCTGGCGAAATTTTTCAGGAAAAATGATGATGTGGAGGGAGGCGAACGGAAAGCCATGGCCAGCCTGTCCATTGCTGCCCGTCCTCGTAGGCTCCGTAGGCTCGGCGGTCGCAGCACCCTCCACCCTCATCTCTGTGCTCGTCACAGAGATCCAGCCGCCGTGCGTCGGCACGGCGGGAGATGGAGTGCCAACACTCGACATTTGGAAGATCTCTCGCGCCGCCGACGCGGCGCGGCTGGATTCCTGTGACAAGCACAGGAATGAGGAGGCCTTGATGGGCGTCCCACTGCCCAATGAACGAACAAGGGCCACGCCGCGCCGGCATGGCCCTCTGTCATCGTGCGTTCTCTCCGGCCGAAATCCTCGGCCACAGCGTGCTACTGCACCTGCTGATGCAGCTCCGCCAGCGCCTGCCGCAGGTCGTCGATCGGCGTCTGGTTGGCCATCTTCTTGCCCTCGAGCTCCGGCGGCATCTTCCAGCCGGGATCGATGCCTTCCATGTTGGGCAGCTCATGCGCGATGCCCTTGTGGCAGTCGATGCAGGTGGCCTTGCCGGAAAGCAGATAACGGGTGTGGATCTCGGCCGCCCGCTGCGTCTGCTTCTGCAGGTCCATGGCGACGGAGGAATGGCAGTTGCGGCATTCCAGGCTGTCATTGGCCTTCATGCGCGCCCATTCGTGCTGGGCCAGCTCCAGCCGTTTTTCGAGGAATTTCGACCTTGTGTTGATGGTGCCGAAGATCTTGCCCCAGACTTCCTTCGACGCCTGCATCTTGCGGGCGATCTTGTCGGTCCACTGGTGCGGCACGTGGCAATCCGGACAGGTGGCGCGCACGCCGGAGCGGTTGGAGAAGTGGATGGTGCGCGTCAGCTCCTGGTAGACGTTGTCGTGCATCTCATGACAGGAGGTGCAGAACTTCTCGGTGTTGGTGAGTTCCAACGCCGTGTTGAAGGCGCCCCAGAACATCACGCCGCCGACAAAGCCGCCGAGCGTGAGGAAGCCCAAGCCCAGCGTGCCGGCCGGCGTCGCCATGATGTGCCAGGCCCAGAGGATAAGTTTCCTGATCCATGCGATCATGATGTCACTCGCTTCCGGCCGGCTTGAAACCCAATTCGCTCATGTCCTTGAAAGTGCTCGGCACCAGCGGGCTGGTGTCCGCCTGCGGCACATGGCAGGCCGTGCAGAAATAGCGCCGCGGCGAAACGTCAGCGATCATCTGCCCGTCGCGCGTCATGTAATGGGTGACGCTGATCATCGGCGCGCCCGAATCCTGGGTGAATTCGCGCTTGTGGCAGGAAAGGCAGCGGTTGGCATTGACCGAAAGCTCGTAGCCCTCGATCGAATGCGGGATGACCGGCGGCTGGTCGGGATAGGCGCGCATCTTGCGCTTGTCGTCGACCACCCATTTCGGCAGCGGTGCCGCGGCTTCGGTGGCCATCTGCGGCGTCGGGCCTTCGAGCTGCGGCACCAGCTTTTCCGCAACTTGAGCCACGGCGGCGGTGGTGACGAACACCATCAGCCCGGCGGCCATCGCCATCCAGACGGGCCGCTTCGGGCCAGCAAAGGTGCGAAGCGGTCTTGCCTGAGGAACGGTCCCGAAACAAAGAGACAGGACGTTTCCGCAAATCCGCTTCAGCCGAAAAAACCCTAGAGGGTGACGGGAACGATCTTGACCGCGCATTTTTTGAAATCCGTCTGTTTGGAGATGGGATCGGTGGCGTCGAGAGTGACCTTGTTGATGAGCTGGCTCGCGTCGAACCAGGGAACGAAGATGACGCCAGGCGGCATGCGGTTGCGGCCGCGGATATCGACGCGCGAGCGGATTTCGCCGCGCCGCGAGACGATGCGCACTTCCATGCCCTGGTTGATGCCGCGCTTGCGCGCGTCCTCGGCATTCATGAAGACGCGTGCACCCGGAAACGCCTTGTAAAGCTCCGGCACCCGCATGGTCATCGAGCCCGAGTGCCAGTGTTCGAGCACCCGGCCGGTCACCAGCCAGGTGTCGTATTCCTCGTCGGGGGATTCGGCCGGCGGCTCGTAGGGCACGGCGAGAATGATCGCCTTGCCGTCCTTGTTGCCATAAAATTTCACGCCCTCGCCCGCCTTCACGTAAGGGTCGAAGCCCTCGCGGTAGCGCCACTTCGTCTCCTGGCCGTTGACGACAGGCCAGCGTAAGCCCCTGACCTCATGATAGGTGTCATAGGGCGCCAGGTCATGGCCGTGGCCGCGGCCGAAGGTGGCATATTCCTCGAACAGGCCCTTCTGGATGTAGAAGCCGAAGTCCTTGGCCTCGTTGTTGTCGTACTCGGCGCTGACGTCGGTGATCGGGAAGCGGTCGACTTCGCCGTTCTTGAACAGGACTTCGAACAGCGTCTTGCCGCGATATTCGGGGCTGGCGTCGAGGATCTCCTTCGGCCACACCTCGTCCGTGATGAAGCGCTTGGAGAATTCCACCAACTGCCAGAGATCCGAGCGCGCCTCGCCGGGGGCCTGGACGAGCTGGTGCCAGACATGGGTGCGCCGCTCGGCATTACCGTAGGCCCCTTCCTTCTCCACCCACATGGCGGCGGGCAGGATCAGGTCGGCGCTCATCGCGGTGATCGTCGGATAGGCATCGGAAACGACGATGAAATTGTCCGGGTTGCGATAGCCCTGCCAGGTCTCGTTGGCGGTGTTGGGTCCCGCCTGGACGTTGTTGTTGACCTGCACCCAGTAGAAGTTGAGCTTGCCGTCCTTCAGCATCCGGTCCTGCTGCACGGCGTGATAGCCGGGCTTTTCCGGGATGATGCCGTGCGGGATGCGCCAGATCTCCTCCGCATGCTTGCGGTGCTCGGGATTGGTCACCACCATGTCCGCCGGCAGGCGGTGCGCGAAGGTGCCGACCTCGCGCGCCGTGCCGCAGGCCGAAGGCTGGCCGGTCAGCGAGAACGGGCTGTTGCCGGGCTCGGAGATCTTGCCGGTCAGAAGGTGCAGGTTATAGACCATCTGGTTGGCCCAGACGCCGCGCACATGCTGGTTGAAGCCCATGGTCCAGAGCGACATGACCTTGCGGCTGGGGTCGGCATAGAGCTCGGCAAGCTGCTTCAGGAATTCCGGCTCGACGCCGGTCAGTTCGACGGTCTTTTCCAGCGTGTATTCCGAAACGAATTCCTTGAACGCCTCGAAATCCATCGGCTCGGTCTTGCCCGGGTCCTTGGAGTTGGCGGCATTGACCTCGACCGGATTGTCGGGCCTCAGGCCATAGCCAATGTCGGTGACGCCGCGGGCAAACTTGGTGTGCTTGCTGACGAAGTCCTCGTTGACGCGGCCAGTCTCGATGATGTGGTTGGCGATATAGTTGAGGATCGCCAGATCCGTGCCTGGCTTGAAGACGATCGGGATGTCGGCCAGGTCCATGCTGCGATGGGTGAAGGTCGAAAGCACCGCGACCCGCACATGCGGCTGGCCGAGGCGGCGATCGGCGACGCGCGTCCAGAGAATCGGGTGCATCTCCGCCATGTTCGAGCCCCAGAGCACGAAGGCATCGGCGTTCTCGAAATCGTCGTAGCAGCCCATCGGCTCGTCCATGCCGAAAGTGCGCATGAAGGCGACGGCGGCAGACGCCATGCAGTGGCGGGCATTGGGGTCGAGGTTGTTGGAGCGGAAGCCCGCCCGCATCAGCTTCGTCGCGGCATAGCCCTCGAAGATCGTCCACTGGCCGGAGCCGAACATGCCGACCGCCGTCGGCCCCTTCTCCTTCAGCACCTTCTTCGCCTGCTCGGCCATGACGTTGAAGGCCTCGTCCCAGCTCACCGGCTCGAACTCGCCGTCCTTGGCGTAGGCGCCGCCGCGCTTGCGCAGAAGCGGCGTCGTCAGCCGGTCGTTGCCATACATGATCTTGGAGAGGAAATAGCCCTTGATGCAGTTGAGGCCGCGGTTGACCTCCGCCTGCATGTCGCCGTGGGTGGCGACGACCTGGCCCTCCTTCACGCCCACCATCACGCCGCAGCCCGTGCCGCAGAAGCGGCACGGCGCCTTGGACCATTTGATCTCCAGCGCGTTTACACCGCCGGGCACCGGCTGTGCGGCGGCAGGCAGCGCTATGCCGGCCGTGGCGGCGGCGATGCCGGCTGCGTGGGCTTTCAGAATGTCACGCCGCGTCAGTTGTCCGCTCATGGCTCCTGCCTTTCCTCTTCCATTTCGACATGCTCGAAAACCATGTTGGCCGAGATCACCCCATCAAGCAGCGAGATCTTCGTCAGGCACTCGCCGAGCATGCCCGTACTGGTGCCTTCGATGACGATGACAATCTTGCCGCCGCCGTGACCGTGGATTTCGACGTTTTCCATTCCCTGAAGCGTCTGAAGGATGCTCTCGGTGCTGTCAGGCATCGTGGCGACCACGGCGCTCGAAATGTGATAGGGCGTGCCCGCCTTTGCCGTTACGGCCTCAGACATGAGCCACCTCCGCTTCCATTGCCTTGACCGCGATCGCGCTGACCGGGCAGCCGCCGATGCAGGCGCCGCAGCCGGTGCATTTGGCCTCGTTGATCTCAGGCAGGAACGGCCCGCCGATGCGCGGGCGAAAGCGAATGGCCTGCTCGGGACAGCTTTCGCCGCAGGACTGGCAGGCGACGTTGCGGCGCGCCAGGCACGTGTCGGTGATGACGGCGACATGGGGGAAGCGCCTGATATCCGTTGCCTCGAACACCGGCTCAGGACAGGCGTCCGCGCAGGCGCCGCAAAAGGTGCATTCGCCGCGCGCGAAGTCGACGAAGGGGAGACCGTCGGCGAGACGGATTATGCCGGTGGGACATCGTTCCGCGCAGGCGCCGCAGCCGGTGCAGGCCGCAAGGCTTGCCTCCGAAACACCGGGCGGCCGGATGCGGACGGGCTTTGCAGCGGCGCGGCCGGTAAAGAGTTCACGGCGGGAAAGAGGTTCTGCGCCCATGGCCGGCCTCAATGCCCGGGCGGGCCCGGCGGGCCAAAGATGATCTGCAGCATCCAGACGAGGAAGCCATAGCCGCCGACGACGCCGACGGCGACGATCGGCCAGATGCCGAAGGCGAGCACCAGGAAGGTGAGCAACTCCGCACGCCGCGAGCGCGGCGGCCTTTCGATCGGCTGTGGCTGAACGAGTTCTGGCATTTCTGCGTCCCCCAACACAATCTAAGGTAAGATGCGCCACCCGAAATAAAAATCAATCCCGTAACCGGCAGATGACAAGAATGTATCCTGTTGCAGAATAGATAGCGAACTGAGCGGGTCATTGATCTGGGTCAAAACAACAGGATTCCAACGGGAAAATCGTCCGAAACTCTCGGATCGCGCGCCGAAATAACTCGCGAAGAACAAACAATTTTACGAGATTCGTTATGTTTATAATAATACATCGATTCAAGACCGGTCGCCCGGGCCAGTCAAACAACACAAACGTCGGGCGAATTTCACGGACGGTGGATGCGGCGCTTGCTCGGCGGCAGCGCCTGACACGACCACTCTTGCAACCCAGGGCTTTATCCCCTATCCCGAACGCATGACACAGCTTCTCGAAATCGGAACCGCGCGCGTGCTGAAATGCGCAAATGATGGCCCCCTCCTCAAGGTGCCGGGCGACGCCAATGATTTTCTCGGCGACGCCTGGGCGCATGAGGCCACCGTGGTGGCGATCCCTGTGGAACGGCTCGGCCCGGATTTCCTCGATCTTTCGACCCGTATTGCCGGCGACGTGTTCCAGAAGTTCGTCAACTACCGCATGCGGCTCGCCATCGTCGGCGATATCGGCGCCAGGCTCGAAGGCAGCAAGGCGCTGACCGATTTCGTGCGCGAGACGAACAAGGGCAATTCCATCTGGTTCGTCCCGGATTTCGAGACGCTCAGCGCCAGGCTTGCGAGCGCGCCGGCCGCCTGATCCCAGGCCGGCAAATGAACGATCACGATGGTTTGGCGCGACCAAACCATCGTGATCCTGCATCAAGCTATCCGCCCATCAGCGGGTATTGCGGGAACCGACGCGCCCTCCCGTAAACACCCTGCTCCCGGCCGCGATCGCAAGCGCAATCACGGTCAGCACCCCCGCGACCACAAAGGTCACCTGCATGCCACCCGCGACCGCCTCCGGCGCGGCTTTGGCGATATCGCTTGCGGCCACGGCTGAGGCGAAGACCGCCCCCATGACCGATGCGCCGGTGACGAGCCCGAGATTGCGCGAAAGGTTGAGCAGGCCGGAAACGACGCCGCGCTTGTCTGGGCCGACGTCGGCCATGACGGCCGTGTTGTTGGCCGCCTGGAAGAGCTGGTAGCCGGGCGTCAGCATCGCGATCGCCGCGATATAGCCGACGACGCCAAGGAGACCCGGCAGCAGCGCAAGTGCCGCGCAGCCGGCAACCATTGCCACGAGACCGGCCGTCACCACCGATCGCGCCCCCAGCCGATCGACGATCCGGCCGGCGACCACGCCGCCAAAAGCCGAGATGACCGGCCCGAGCGACATGACGAGCCCGACCGTCGCCGCATCGAGCCCGAGCCCGCGGGAGAGATAGAACGGCCCGACCACCAGCGTCGCCATCATCACGGTCGAGACCAGCACGTTGGTCGAAAGCCCGACGCTTAAAGCGGGCTCGCGAAACATCGACGGTCGGACGAGCGGCGAGGCAAGCTTCGCCTCGACCAGCAGGAAGAGCCCAAGCCCGAGAGCCGCGGCCGAGAACAGCACGACATTGAGCACGCCGAAACTGCCGCGCCCCAGCGTCATCGCCAGCGCATAGGCGCCGAGCGAAAACGCCAGCAACAGCGTGCCCGGCACATCGAAGCGCGGGCGCTGCCTGCCCTCAGTCTTCCGGTCGGCCGGCAGATGCCGACGGGCGAGAAAAAGCGCCACGAGACCAAGCGGCACGTTGACGAGGAAGATCGCCCGCCAGCCCGGGCCGGCCACCAGCGCACCGCCAAGCGAGGGCCCGAGCGCGGTGCCGACCGCCGACATGGTGCCGAGCAGGCCCATGGCGCTGCCGGTCCTCGCCTTCGGCACCGCCTTGCCGACAAAGGCCATCGTCAGCGCCATCATGACCGCCGCACCCATCCCCTGCACCGCCCGCGCCGCGATCAGCAGTGCAAAGCTTGGCGTCAGGCCGCAAACGACCGAGGCGGTGGTAAAGAGCGCAATGCCGGCAATCAGCAGCCGCCGGCGGCCGACGATATCGCCAAGCCGTCCGACGCTGACGATCAGCGTGGTGATCGCCAAGAGATAGGCAAGAACCACCCACTGCACCGCCTGAAAGGAGGCACCGAACGCGTCCGCCAGCGCCGGCAGGGCGACATTGGCGCTGCTGGTGCCGAGCGAGGAGAGCAGCATGGAAAGTGAAAGGCTGGCGAGCACCCAACGAACGGAAGGCGCTAGCGCGGCCGGGGGCATGGTTGTGTCTGTCGAGGTCATCGGTCACGTCCCCCACCCAAGGCCGCGCGACGCGCAGTTCTCGCACAGAAAATCCCTTGAAAATAAAGAGTTAGAGCGATTTCGTGACTCTGTTTGTACGGCAATCCCATGCGATGGGACCGGGGCATCGGGGACATCGGAAAACGGCCAAGGGCCATGGGCGCCAGTCGGCGTGTAAGCATCGGAAAACCCTCCAAATTCGGTTCCCCGAGAACCTAATCTCCTGCCACATAGGGCGGAAGGCGCAGCATTTGCACTTCATTCGTGCGTTTGACGCCACATCATGGTCGAACTCATGCTATGAAAGACCATGACCAGACCCGACCTCAACCTGCTCGTGACCCTCGATGTGCTGCTTTCGGAAGGCAGCGTCGCCCGCGCCGCCAGGCGCCTGCAGCTCAGCCCATCCGCCATGAGCCGGGCGCTGGCCCGGCTGCGAGAGGCAACCGGCGATCCGCTGCTGGTGCGCGCCGGCCGTGGCCTCGTGCCCACGCCGCGGGCGCTGGAGCTTGGCGCCCATGTCGGCACCCTGGTCGAAGCAGCCGAAGCCTGCCTCCGCCCCGCCGAAAGCCTGGACCTGAAGACGCTTACCCGCACCTTCACGCTCAGGAACCGCGAGGGTTTCGTCGAGAATTTCGGCCCGGCGCTGATTGCCCGCGTAGCCAAGGAAGCCCCCCGCGTGCGCCTTCGCTTCGTGCAGAAACTCGACCGGGAAAGCAGCCCGTTGCGCGAAGGCAGCGTCGACCTCGAAACCGGCGTGATTGGGGAAGCGACTGGCCCGGAGCTTCGGGCACAGGCCCTCTTCCACGACCGCTTCGTCGGCGTGGTCCGATCAGGCCATCCGTTTTCGAGCGGCGAGATCACCCCCGCCCGCTACGCCGGAGGCCGCCACGTCCACGTCTCCCGCCGCGGCAACGACACCGGCCCGATCGACGCCGCCCTTCATGCGGCTGGCCTCAAACGCGAGATCGCCACCTCCGTCGGCAGCTTCTCCGAAGCCTTGGCGCTCGCCCGCGCCACCGACCTCATCGCCAGCGTCCCCGAACGCTACACCGGAACGCTGCGCGAAAACCTCTTCACCTTCCCCCTGCCCGTCACCCTCTCGGAGATCACCATCTCACTGATCTGGCACCCCCGCCTGGACGCGGATCCAGCACATCGGTGGTTAAGGGGGTGTGTGCGGGAGGTGTGTGGGAGTGGAGCTGGAGGGATCCGCGGCTGGTCTCACTGACCAATGGACGTGTGACTTGCAGGTTCGAGGAATTAGGTCACGTCAGATTAACGGATGCGGAATAGGTCGAGCCAGCGATGATGAATCGTCAGCGGAAGATCCCGCGCTAACCCTACTGCATGTCTCCTTAAATCGACCTCGATCTAAGGACAAACACGTCGCACCGTTCGTGTCTTAGACACCGACGCCCGCAGGGTCCGGAGTTTGTTCGAAACACTCGATCAGCATTTCGGTGAGGACACGTACCTTCCTTGCGGGATGCTGCCCCGGCGGACGGATAACATATACACCTGCCGGAGGTGGCGGATGGCGTGTCATGACCGGAACCAGCGCGCCGGAGGCTATATATTCATGGGTGACGCCATCGGGGAGCCACGCGATGCCGAGTCCTGTCAATGCAGCGGCGGCGAGAGCTAGGGCGTTGTCGGCCTTGAAGCGCCCCCGCGGATAAACCGTAATGATCTTGTCGCCATCCATAAATTGCCAGCCCTCCGTTCCTTGCATGAGGGCCTGATGGGCGACGAGTTCCTCCAGCGTCTCGGGGGAACCATGCGTTTTGACATAGTCCGGGCTCGCGACCAACTTCCCGTAGATCGGCCCGACGCGTCTTGCGACCAGGTTAGAGTCCTGGAGATACCCAACCCGGATCGCGCAGTCAAAGCCCTCCGCGATGAGATCGACGAAGCGATCACTGTAGGCGGCATGGATATGGAGCTGCGGGTGGCGTTGCGCCATTTGCGCGAGTACGGGCGCGAAGTGGGTCGGGCCGAAAGAAAGCGGCACAGCAACTCTCAAGCGGCCGCAAAGGTCACCGGCGGGTAGGATCGTTTCCCTTGCCATGTCGATCTCGGCACAGACTCTGGCTGCATGGTCCCGAAACGTGATCCCGGCTTCTGTGAGAGCTGCGCCGCGGGTTGTTCGTGCAAGAAGTTGCACGCCAAGTTCCGCTTCAAGTCGGACGAGCCGCCGGCTGACCATTGACTTGGAGACGCCCAGCCGCCGCGCGGCGGGCGAAACGCCCCCAGCATCAGCCACTTCCACGAATGTCCGCAGATCTTCGATATCCACTTTGGCGTTCCCCATTTCGCGACACAGCTTGGCACAAACGAAGGCTACCGTATCAAAAATGGGAATGGCAGTGTCCGTTTCGTAGGCAGCGCCGCTGTCAGCGCATGTCTGCCGGTAAGCCGACCTCACACAAAACGGCAGCAGAGGATGTATTCATGACCTTTCGTAACGGCCTTGCTTCGCTTCTTCGCCCGGAGGATTCCGTACTCGTTCTGATTGACCATCAGCCCTACCAGCTCGCAAACCTAAACAGCCACGATCCGCAGATGGTGGTCAACAATTCGACGGCTCTGGCGAAGGCCGCCAAGGCCTTCGGCGTACCGACCATCCTGACCAGCGTGATCGCTGAGCGTGGCGGTCTCATCTTCCCGCAAATCACCGATGTGTTCCCGGGCCAGGAAGTGATCGACCGGACGTTCATCAACACCTGGGAGGACCGGAAGGTGGTGGATGCGGTCAAGGCGACGGGCCGCAAGCAGTTGATCATCGCCGGCCTGTGGACCGAGATCTGCGTCGCGATGCCGGTGATCCAGGCCCTCGGCGAAGGCTGGGACGTGACGGTCATCACCGACGCTTCGGGAGGGACTTCGGTCGAGGCTCACGAGGTCGCTATCCAACGGATGATCGCGGCCGGTGCGAACATGATGACCTGGCTGGCGCTGGCGTCGGAATGGCAGCGCGACTGGGCCCGCACCCAGCATGCCGCCGAGCTGACGGACGTGCTCAAGCATCATGCCGCTGGTAGCGGCATCGCGTTCCTGTGGGAGCAACAACTGCTCAACACGCCGGTACCGAGCAACGCAGGCTGAGGCGTGGCGAATTCTCAAGGCTGCCCATTTGAGCGGCCTCTGAAACTGGAGCTGGTCGCTAGAAACGCGACCAGCGTCGCTAACTGGAATTACAGTTTTTCCGGCTTTGGCGGTCAAAATTCCAGAAAATCGTGGCGAGCTACAGTCGTTTTTCCGGGCGCCACCAGGGCGACCGTCATCGCGCAATGCCCGTCGCCTGGCGTCGAGACAGCTCACCCCGCCCCAGCCTTGGTGAGCCCCTCACGCAAATGCTGCGCATCGCTCTCCTGCGCATAATGCAGCGTCGAAAGAAACGTCTCGATCCCAAACGTCGGCGCCAGCGTCCGAACCTTCTCCATATGCGCGTTCGCCGCAATGTTGTCGCCGAGCCAGCCGTGGCAGGCGGCGACGAAGGCGTGTTGCGTCTCGTCCATGCTCGTAAGATGCATGAAGGCCTCGATCGCCTCGCCATACTGGCGGGCGGCGAAATGGGCCTTGCCGAGGTGGCTCCAGAAGCGTTCGGGGTGATGCGGGTTGAGCCGCATCGCCTTCAGGATCCATTCCACCCCCTCTTCCGGCCGCCCGAGCCAGGTCAGAAGCTCGCCCTGCTGCACCACGACGAGGTCGTAATTGGGGTTGAGGAAGAGCGCACGCTCCTGGTGATAGCGCGCCATCGTCAGCTCGTTGTTGTTGACGTTGACGGCCGCAAGGATGCGGTGCACGTCGGCGTCGTTGTCGTCGAGCGCCAGCGCCCGTTCCAGTTCGGCATTGACCTCCACCCAGGTCGCGTCCTTGTCGGCGCACCATCCGTAGACCCAGGCCTGCCCGAGGATGCAGGCCCGCCAGGCATGGGCATGGGCATAGCCGGGGTCGAGTGCCACCGCCCGGTCGATCAGCGATTGGGCTTGGCTGTTGTCGGCGACGGTGCTGCGATGGTGCAGCACCTTGGCGGCGAGCGCGCATTCATAGGCCGCCATGTTGGCCGGCTTCGTGCGGGAGAGCTGGTCGCGCTGGGCGGCCTCGACGCGGCCCGGCAAGGTGGCGGCGATCGCCGCCGTCACCTCGTCCTGAATGGCGAAGATATCGTTCAGCTGCCGGTCGTATTTGTCGGCCCAGATATGGGCGTCGTTGAGCGCGTCGATGAGCTGGACGGTGACGCGCACCCTCTCGCCGATCTTGCGAACGCTGCCTTCCACCAGGTATTGCGCCCCGAGCCGTGCGGCCACCTCGCGCGCGTTGACCGGCTGGTTCTTGTAGACGAAGCTCGAATTGCGCGAGATGACGAAGAGCTCATGGCGGCGCGACAGCGCAGTGATGATGTCTTCGGTCAGGCCATCGGCGAAGAACTCCTGATCCGGGTCGCCGCTCATGTTGTCGAACGGCAGCACCACGATCGTCGGCTTGCAGACGGCCCTTTTCGCATCGGCCTCGTCCGGCGACGCCGGCAGGATCACGCCTTCGGGCCCGATGCGATAGAGATGCACGGGGCGGCTGATGTTCTTCAGTATCTTCTCGCCAAGGTCTTCGATCGGCAGTTCGAGGCGGTCGGCCACCTGTGTCGCCACCGCGGCGGTCACGCAGATGCCGCCGACATCGGCCAATTGCTCGATGCGCGCGGCGATGTTGACGCCGTCGCCGAAGATGTCGTCGTCCTCGAAGATGATGTCGCCGAGATTGATGCCGATGCGGAATTCGATCCGCCGGTCCTCCGGCACGTCGCTGTTGCGCCGCTTCATGCGCTGCTGGATCTCGACCGCGCATTTGACCGCATCGGTCACGCTCTGGAACTCGACCAGCATTCCGTCGCCGGTGGTCTTGATCAGCCGGCCCTTGTTCTTGGCGATCGCCGGATCGATGAGCTCGATGCGGTGGGTTCTGAGCCGCGCAAGCGTGCCCGCTTCGTCGGCTTCCATCAGCCGACTGTAGCCAGCCATATCGGCCGCCAGCACTGCGGCGAGTCTCTGCTCCATGGGCTTGCCAAACACTTTGAAAAGCGGCCCGTTCCGGGCTTCCGGACCAAGGAGATCACCGCAGAATACTATCGTACAGCGACGCGATCGCCTACCTAAATTAGCACTCACCAAATCAAGAGGGAGCAAGTGTCCGGAAGCAACCCGGCGCTGCGCATCATTCGATTGCGGCATCGAGCGGCGAACCATGCGGGCGAACCAAGCGGTAGAGGCTTCTCGTAAGCTGCTCGCGAAGCAAGCCTGGGTCAGAGCAGACTCCCGTTCAGGTCGTCGAGCCTTGGGGCCCACGGTGCCGTCCCCGCTTGACATTAATTGCCTAAAGCAACTAATTATCTGCTCAAGGCAAATTTATGAAGGCATCGCCATGTCTCCGCAACAAATCGACGACCGCGCCCTGACGGTGCGGCGCTTCAACCGGTTTTATACCCGCCTGATCGGCCTGCTGCACGAGCACCTGCTCGCCAGCGCCTTCTCGCTGACGGAGGTTCGCATTCTCTATGAACTGGCGCACCGGCCGGCGCTGACGGCAACCGACCTCTGCCGAGAGCTCGGCCTCGATGCCGGCTATCTGAGCCGGGTCATCGCCGGCTTCGAGAAGAAGGGACTGGTCGAAAAGACACGATCGCCCGCCGATGGCAGGGTCGCACAGCTGGAACTGACGGATGCTGGGCGCGCAACGTTCCAGCCGCTGGAGGATGCCTCCCAGCGCGAAGTCGTCGCCATGCTGGAAAAGCTGTCCGTGCCGGAACAGCGGCAACTGGTCGCCGCGATGGGCGAGATCGAGAGCCTGCTGCGCGACGAGCGGACGCCAGGCTACATCCTGCGCGATCCGCAGCCGGGCGACATGGGCTGGGTCATCCATCGCCAGGGCGCGCTCTATGCGCAGGAATACGGCTGGAGCACCGAGTTCGAGGCCCTTGTCGCGGAAATCATCGTCAAATACATGCGCGACTACGACCCCAGTTCGGACCGGTGCTGGATCGCCGAAAAGGACGGCAAGATCGTCGGCTCGGTGTTTCTCGTCCGGCACGACGCAACGACGGCAAAGCTCCGGCTTCTCTATGTCGAGCCGAGCGCGCGGGGCCTCGGTATCGGCCGCCGCCTGGTCGAGGAATGCATGCGCCACGCCCGCCTTCAGGGCTACACGCGCATGGTGCTGTGGACCAACGCCGGCCTCGACGCCGCCCGCCACATCTACGAGAAGGCCGGTTTCGCGCTGATCGAGGAAGAGCAGCACCACAGCTTTGGCAAGGACTTGACCGGCCAGACGTGGGCGCGGGATCTGTGAGGATCCTGCCGCCGGCTTGCGGACGACAGAAGGCCGAAGGCATTTCGTCCCGCCGGGCGCACCCGTTTACTGCGTTTGCAGTGACGGGACACGCGCCGGCGAGCCACTTACGAGACTGAACGTCCCGTCACAGAGACGGTAGAATCCGTCCTGCGGAACCGGCAGTTCCAGCATTTCCCGCCGGGAGAGGCCGGCATAGACGCCGCGCACCAGCCGGCCGAACAGCCCATGCGAAATCGCCACCGTCGGCCCCTTGATATCGGCAAGCCAGCTCTTTGCCCGGGCGCAGGCTGCGTCGAAGCTCTCTCCATCGGGCGATCGAAAGTACCAGTCGAAGGCGTCGGAACCATCGAGTTTTCCCGGAAACTCGTTATCAATCTCGAACATCGTCAAACCGTCCCAGGACCCGACGGAAACCTCCATCAGTCGCGCGTCCTCGCGACGCGCCAGCGGCAGCACGCGCTGCACCCGGTCGGCGGTTTCGCAGGTTCGTCCGAGCGGGCTGACTTGCATCTCGAAGGCTTGAGCATCACCTTCGATTTCCGCGTGAAGCAACGCCGCGACGAAATCCGCCTGCTCGATGCCACACCTCGTAAGCGGTGAATCCTTTTGCCCCTGAAACCGCCCGAGCGTGTTCCAGACGGTTTCGCCATGGCGAAGGAGATAGATCACCGTCGGCACAGCCGAATCGGAAAGGGAAACGTTGGTTCGGTGCACTGGAGTTTCGCTCAGAACAAAGGGATGGAGAAAGCGGCGAGAAAGGCGGCCGAACCGAGTAAGCTGATAGGATAGCCGAGGAGTAATTTTTCGGAATTATGTCGCAACGGCCACCGACATGGCGAACATCCGACCGTGTAATTCAACAGAAGACTGCGTCCTGAGGTTGAAATTCTGCTTCAATTGCTTCTTGATGGCAGAGGCGATCATTGCTGCATAGCCTGGAGACTTCAATGGATATGACTACCTCCAGCGGGCAGCTTTCTGGCCTGTCCTTTTTGTTGTTCTGGGTGTTGCTGGCGATCCTGCTCTTTAGCGGCGTGCGTCAGGGGTTGAGTGCAGGGCCAAAGGACGATGATCGGTCCAGCGCGCGGGATCGTTCTGTTGGGCGCATAGCTCGGTATCTGTTGGAAGACGACAGATACCGTCGAGCCGTGGGGCTGGCTGTCGAGGCCAAAGCCAGATCCTATTTCGCGCGCCGCATTGGTAAAATCCATCTGGCAGCGCTGGCCTTCTTCGCCGTGACGACATTGCTTCTGACGATCTGGAATCTGCATGAGGCCAAGATGCACCGGGTATCTCAAATCCAAGCCACATCGCCGTCGCAGCAGGTTAAATGAGCGATCTGGTGGTAGTTGCTACTAAATCCCATAATTTTCCCTGGGCGACATCTCAAAGTCAGGATCAATCGATTCGCCCTTGTACATCTTCGGCCCGAAATCGACGGTGAAGTCCCAGCCATTGCCTTTGTAAAAGAGCAATGACCGGATGAACCAATAGGTTTCCCGGATCAGAAATGCGGCGAGTACAGGTACGACCAGGTACAGTACGTAAACGTGGCCTTCGTTCTTCAGCAAGATGATTCTCTCACTCCACCGGATCGAGAATATCCGGCGTATCGTTCTTCGGCGAGCCCACCTTGCTTCCGATCTTCCACATCGTCATCAATTCCGGCGGAAACGGCTTCATCAGGTCAGGCGCTTCCGGCTCTGGCGAAAGCCAGCGCTCGTAGTCCTCAGGATGAAGGATCACCGGCATGCGGTCGTGGATATCGGCGATCATGGCGTTGGCATCGGTGGTGACGATCGCGAAGGTGCGGATATCCTCGTCGGTTGCCGGGTCGCGCCATGTCTCCCAGATGCCGGCAAGGCAGAAGGGTTCGCCCGATTTCATGGCGATGGCATAGGGCTGCTTGTCCTTGCCGGTGCCGTGAATGTCCTTCCACTCGAAGAAGCCGTCGATCGGCACCAGGCAGCGGCGCCGCTGATAGGACGAACGGAACTTCGTCGCGATCGTGTCGCTGCGCACGTTGACGAGCGGCCGCCCTGCCTTCGGATCCTTCGTCCAGCTCGGGATCAGCCCCCAGCGCGCCGAAACGAAGACCGGGCCGAAGAGATCGGGATCGCGGATCACGTCGCGGATGATGATTGGATAGATCAGCGTCGGCGCGCCGTTATAGCGCGGAAACTGGTTGGCGAGCGCTTCGACGCCGCCGCGCGCCGCAAAGCCGAAGGCGCGCAGCAATCCCTCGAGATTGGTCTTCAGATAGACGCGTCCGCACATGATCGCTCCTCTGGAACCGGCGGCAAAACGAACGGCAGCATCGGCTTTGCGCATTCAACAGGCGCCGGAGCCGCAGGCAAAAGGTATAGCCCGGCCGCTCCGGGTCAACGGCCGTAGCCCATGGCCCTCTCCGGGCTCCAAGAAGTTTGGCGCCAGCGCCCTCTTCTAGCGCGTCACTTCATCTTCTCGACATCGGGCAGCTTCCAGCTCTTTTCGAACAGCGGCTTTTCCGGGCCGTAGAGCCTGAAGAGCAGCTCGAACTTGCGGCTCGGATCGACCGGCACCCAGTTGGCCTCCTTGCCCGCTGGCGCCTTGGCGCCGAAGAAGACCTCGACCGAGCCGTCGGCGTTCTTTTGAACGCCTGACCCGATCGAGGCGACGCTTGCCTTGTCCATGTTGCGGATCAGCGCATGGGTCTCGCGGTCATAGGCCGTCACCGACCAGTATTGCTTGACCGGCGCATCCTTCGGCACGATGAGGCGATAGTTGGCGCTGCCGTCGAAGGCGTTGCCGTCCTTATCCTTGTTGGCCATCAGGTAGAATTGCGCCGTGCCGATATGCTTGATGCCGGTGAAGCCGAGCGTGTAGGTCACGCCGCGGGCGTCGACCGGATAGCTGTTCGGGTCGGCATAGGCGTCCGTGGCGGCCGCCACCATGTCCGGCAGGCCGGCCGGAAACCAGCGGATGCCCTCGTTGATCACAGGGAAGCCAGCGTCATAGCGTGCGGAAAGCTCGGCCTTGGCCTCGGCGGCCGCCGCGTCGAGAAGCTTCTTCGTCTCGTCGCTTGGCTGGTAGGGCTTGCCCTTCTCGATCCCGAGCGTTTTCAGATGATCGATCATCACCCGGTCGCGTTCGAGCCAGGGCTCCGTCTGCACGACGTGGTTCAGGTTGTCGAAGAATCTCGCATCGTAGCGGATGGTGCTGTCGAACAGCACATCATAGGCGTCTGTAAAGACCGTTTCCGGCGGCTTGTCGGTCACCGGCATCGGGTAGATCTTGATCTTCTTGCCATAGGCGACCGATTTTTCGATATCGGCGTCGGCATGGCTCTTCAGGTTAGAGCGCAGCAGCGCAAAACCTGTGAAGGTGTCCGAGCGAAGCGGAATGAAGCCCTCCGGCACCTCGCCCATGTAGTCCGGCGGCAGGATCAGGTACTTGCCGCCCTTGCCCTTGTCCGCTCCCTCCGGCCCGGCATCCTCAAGCGGCATCTGCCAGGCATTGACGATGTTGCCGGCGATCGATCCGCCTTCTGCCGGCGGGATTTCGATGACGATGGGTCCGTCCTTCACGTTCCAGAACGACATGAAGTAGATCGCGTCCGGGTTCGGCGTCAGCGTCTGGTTCTTCCAGTTGACCGGCCGCGACCAGTAGACGATCTCGTTGACCTTGGCCTTGGTCTTCGAAAGCGCCTCCTGCAGCATCAGGTCGGCGTTGACGGCCGGCATGCCCCAGATGACCGCCTCCGTCGCCCGGCGCTCGACGGCGCGGCGCTGAAGGCTTTCCGGCGAAACGTCCTGTGCGGCGACACCAGCCGTTCCGGCAAGGAGCGCAAGCGCTGTAAAGGCAACCCGAAGCATGTGGATCCTCACTTTCGGCGTTTGAAAGCCTGGGCATCGAGCCGCGATCAAGCGCGTGGCCCCGCTCCGACAAAGTCTGCTGTCACCAAGTAGAGCCCTCCTGCGCGAGGGGAAGTACGTAACAGTTACCGCCGCGGCAAATCCGCCGCCGGAACGCCGCCAAGTCCGCGCCTCCGAGGCTCGGGGCTTGACTCCGGCTCAAAATAGGTAGATCGGTCTACCTAACGTTTTGGAGAAAGCGATGAGCGAGAAAGCGCCGGCGCGCGAGCGCCTGCTGAAGGCTGCGGCCGAATTGTTCTATCGAGATGGGGTCGGTGCCACCGGCATCGATGCAATCACCGCGCATGCGGGCGTCGCCAAGATGAGCCTCTACAACAACTTCTCGTCCAAGACCGATCTGGTGAATGCCTATATCGAGGCCCGGCACAAGGAATGGCAGGAGCTTTACCGTGAGCGCCTGGCACACGCGGCAACGCCGCGAGACCGGGTGCTGGCGATCTTCGATAGCTATGTCGACCACGCCGAGATGGCTTACTCCTGGGGCTTCCGCGGCTGCGGGCTGCTGAATGCCGCAGCCGAGCTTTCCGTCGGTGACCCCGCCCGCGCCATCGTCGCCCTGCAGAAGGACGAGGTCGAAACGCTGTTCAAGCAGTATCTCAGCGAGATGCGGCCCGACGCCGGGGCCGCGATCGACGAAACCGCAGAGCATCTCTCCTTCTTGCTCGAAGGCGCGATGTCCCGCGCCGGCCTTGACGGCAACGACATCAGGCTGAAATCCGCGCGCAGGATCGCCATCTCCATCATGGACCAGCTATGACCTCCCAGAATTCCGTTTCTTTCGTCGGCTTTGCCTGCGTGCTGATCGCCTCCGCCCTCTGGGGCACGACCGGCACCACCGCCACCTTTGCCTCAGGTGTCAGCCCGCTCGGCATCGGCGCCGTCGCCATGGGTTTCGGCGGCCTGCTCCTGGCGCTGACGGCGCTGCACTCGATCGTCAAGAGCAGCAGCCGGATCGCTGCACAATGGCCGATGCTGGTCCTCGGTTCGCTCTCGGTCGCGATCTATCCACTCGCCTTCTACAGTTCCATGCACCTCGCCGGCGTCGCCATCGGCACCGTCATCTCCATCGGCTCGGCGCCGCTGGCAGCCTCGCTGATCGAGCGCATCTTCGACGGCCAGAAGCTCACGACCCGCTGGCTACTGGGCGCTGCCGCCGGCCTTGCTGGCGCCGTGCTTCTCACTTTTTCCGAAAGCGCCGGCCACGGCGGCGGAAACGCTCAGGACGCGGCGGCGGTCCTTTACGGCGTTCTGCTCGGCCTCGTCTCCGGCCTGCTCTATGCGCTCTATTCCTGGGTAGCGCGCCGGCTGATGCAGGCGGGCATCCCGCCGCGCGCCGCCATGGGCTCGATCTTCGGCGTCGGCGGCGTGGCTCTCCTGCCGGTGCTCGCCTTCACCGGCGCGCCGCTGCTCGCGTCGTGGACGAACATCGCCGTCGGCGTCTACATGGCGCTCGTGCCGGTGCTCGTCGCCTATGTGCTCTTCGCCTATGGTCTCGCCCGCGTGTCGGCCACCATGGCGACCACGCTGTCGCTGCTCGAACCGGTCATTGCCGCCGTGCTTGCGGTCGTCATCGTCGGCGAGCGCCTGCCGACCGAGGGCTGGGTGGGTATCGGCCTGATCGTCGGCTCGCTCTTCGTCCTGACCGTTCCGGTGCCGGGGCGGCATCGCCGCGCCAAGCCTGAGCGATCCGATGCCGCGATCGACGCGGCGCTCCACACCCGCTGAAGCCGGAAGCCTTGAGATGAGCGACGTTGCTGCGCTGCCCCAACGCCAGGCAAACCGGTTCTCCGCGATCGTCATTCTGATCTTGCTCGAAGCGGCGCTGGTGGTCTCCTGGAGCGCCGGCTTCGTCGGCATCCGATTTGCCATCGACCATGCGCCGATCTTCCTGATCCTGCTCTGGCGCAGCCTCGTCTCCGGCCTGTTGCTGCTGCCCTTCGCGCTGACGATCGGGCCGAAAATCCGGCTGAAGAATGCGGCGCCGCAGATGCTCTTCGGCGCACTCGCCATGTCCGGCTATCTCGCCGGCTTTGCGCTCGCCATCTCCTACGGCGTGCCGACCGGCCTCGTGGCGCTGATCGCCGACATGCTGCCGCTGGCGGTCGCGATCCTCTCCTGGCCCATTCTCGGCCAGGCGCTCAACGCCCGCCAATGGCTCGGCTCCCTCATCGGCCTGACCGGCGTGCTCATCGCCTCCGGCTGGTCGCTCGATCTCGGCAAAGTTCCGCTCTGGGCCTATGGCCTGCCTGTTCTCGGCACCCTGTCGCTGGCGCTGGCCACACTTCTGCAGAAACGCAGCCCGGCAGGCGCCATGCCGGTGCACCAGAGCCTTTGCATCCAGTGCCTGTCGGCTGCCGCGATCTTTGCCCTTTTCGCCTGGCACGAAGGCCGCGTGCTGCCTGTTCTCGATCCGGGTTTCGTCGGCGGCATCCTCTGGCTGGTCTTCATCGCCACCTTCGGCGCCTGGAGCCTCTATTACCTGGCGCTCAAGAAGTCCTCGCCCGCCCGCGTCACCGCGATTCTCTATCTGAGCCCACCCGTGACGATGATCTGGGCCTTCGTCATGTTCGCCGAGCCTCTCTCCTGGGCCATGGCCGCCGGCCTCACCGTCTCGCTTCTCGGCATCATCATCGTCGCACGGGCACAACGGCCGGTTCTCGGCTGACAGGACGGCTTGCATCTTGCGGTGGTCCTTGCGAAAGCTTTCCACCAAACAATCAGGGCAGCGGTCACGTCCATGAGCTTTTCCGAAGTCAAACCACGTCACGTGCTCTGCCTGCTCGGCGGAGAGCGGCCCTTCTCCGAGCTGTGCGGCATGATCCAGTCGGCGATCGACAGTTTCGCCCCCGGCTTCGAGATCGACTACACGTTTTCCGAAGATGCGCCGGACGATCGCATGCCGATGTCCTTCGAGGTGTGCTGGGATCGCGTCCAGAAAGGTGCCTGGACCGAAGCGGACGAAGAGGCGGTCAGCGACCACCGCTCAGTGATCTATGTGCTCGGCCCGCCGATGACGGCCGAGGATGCCGTGGAGACCTCCGCCCGGGCGCTTCGGCTGGTCGTCCATGCACTGGAAAATGGCATCGTTGCCGCCAAGGGCGAGAGCGCCGGCGTCGCACACGGCGTTGCCAGGTGGAAGCAGCTTGCCCACGACGCGGAGAACAAGAGGGGTGCCGCCCTGGCCCGCCCCTGCCGCCTCGCCTTCGGCAAGCGGCCGATCGGCACCGCCGAACATCTCTACAGCATCGGCTTTCATCTGGTCGGCATCCCCGACGTCCACGCGCCAAGAAGCTTGTCCGACGACGAACTGGCGCTGAGCGCGATGATCGATACTGTTGCCGAGGAGGTTTTCGCCGAGGGTGTCGAAAAGGTCGTGGCGCGCCGTGGCGCCAAGTTACTGCCGGTCGACGCCTACGACGAGGAAGAGTTCAAATACAACCCCTACGGCGCCCTCCATCTGGCGCCTTAGGCCTAGCCTGAGGTCAGCATGGTCCCCATCGCTGCCCTGTCTGCTTGCCACGAGAGACCCCCACCCACCCTCATCTCTGTGCTCGTCACAGAGATTCAGCAGCCGTGCGTCGGCACGGCGCGAGATGTGACCCCGGCGCTGACTCCCACATTTGTGGAGAAGCCCCTAGCGCCGCGGACGCGGCGCTACTGGATTCCTGTGACAAGCACAGGAATGAGGGAGGTGTTGTTGGCGTCAGTAGCGTCCAAAGTTTCTCTGGCTGTTTGGAGTGAGGGAGCCCCACCCACCCTCATCTCTGTGCTCGTCACAGAGATCCAGCAGCCGTGCGTCGGCGCGGCGTAATAGGCGGTCCCGGCGCGATGCCTTCTAGCTTTGTGGGAAGAAGTCCCTCGCGTCGCGGACGCGGCGCGGCTGGATTCCTGTGACAAGCACAGGAATGAGGACTGGAGAAACGCCTTGCCACACCGTCAGGCCCGCTGCCCGTCACACCCCCCTTGCATCACGCTTCGATTCGTAATAATTGAAGTTACATGAAAAAAGACAGCCGCCTTTCCTCCGTTCTGCACGCGCTTCTCCACATGGCCGAGCGCGGCGAACCTTTGACCTCGGACGAGCTTGCGCTCTGCATGCGCACCAATCCGGTCGTCGTCCGCCGCACCATGGGCTTCCTGCGTGATGCCGGCATCGTTTCTTCCGCCCGCGGCCATGCGGGCGGCTGGGCGATCACCGCCGATCTCAAGACCGTGACGCTCCGGCAATTGCATGAGACGCTCGGCGAGCCCGCGATCTTTGCCATCGGCAACCGGCAGGAAATGCCGGAATGCCTCGTCGAGCAGGCGGTCAACGCCGCCCTCGACACGGCCTTTGCCGAGGCCGAGGCGCTGCTGCTCGACCGCTTCGCCCATGTGACGCTCGCCGACCTCGCCGAGGATTTCGCCAGGCGGCACCGGCTTCGATCGCAATGACAGCAGCCGATCGATCGACGTCATGACGTGATCGATCAAAATACATCCGCCCATCCCGGGACCGCGTGAAGCGCGGTTTTCCGGCTGGAATTCCATGCCCAAAGGCTCGGGTCGACGCACTGGTTCAAGAGACCGGTGGGCTGATCTGCGCCCAACCTAAAGGACTTGAACTATGCAACAGGACGTCATCATCATAGGCGGCAGCTATGCCGGCATGGCCGCCGCCCTCCAGCTTCTGCGCGCCCGCCGGCGCGTGGCTATCATCGACGAGGGCATTCGCCGCAACCGGTCTGCCAGCCACTCCCATGGCTTCCTCGGCCAGGACGGCATCGCGCCCGGCGAGATCGCCGCAACCGCGCGGGCGCAGCTCTCCGCCTATCCGACGCTCACCTGGATCGAGGGCCGCGCCGTGACCGCCAGCGGCAAGCAGGACGCCTTCGTCGTCACCACCGCCGACGGTGCGTCCTTCGAGGGCCGACGCCTGCTCTTTGCAACCGGCGTCAAGGACGGCCTGCCTGACATCGAGGGGCTGGCCGAGCGCTGGGGCAGAAGCGCCTTCCATTGCCCCTATTGCCACGGCTACGAGCTCAACGAGGGCGAGATCGCGGTCATCGCGGCAAGCCCGATGTCGATCCACCAGGCGCAGCTCATTCCCGAATGGGGCAAGGTGACCTTCTTCACCAATGGCGCCATCGCGCTCGACAAGGAGGGCCGCGCCGACCTCGTCAAACGCGGTGTCACCATCGACGAAACCCCGATCGTCAGGCTCGAAGGCCTCGCGGAAGTGGTGCTGACAGACGGCCGCCGCCTGCCCTTCTCCGGCCTCTTCGTCGCCACCCGCACGACGCCCGCCAGCGACATCGCCGAACGCTTCGGCTGCGAGATCGAGGAAACACCGATGGGGCTGCAAATCCGGGCCACGGCCGCCAAGGAAACGACCATTCCCGGCGCCTATGCCTGCGGCGACGTCGGCCGCGTTCCCCACTCCGTCTCGCTCGCCGTCGGCGACGGCGCCTGGGCAGGGGCGCAACTGCACCGCTCGCTGGTTTTCGGATAGAGAGCAGCCACCGCAGGGCCTGCGGTGGAAGCCGAACGGACGCATCCGCCCTGCGTCGTTCGGCTTCCAGCCTTGTCAAATCGACTGCCCCTGTGCTTCGTTCGGTCCGAACGTAAGTTGGAGTGATCGATGCCAATAGCCCTCACCTGCTTCCAGGGTCGCGCCGGCGACCACAATGACCTGGCCATTCCGGGCGCCCGATCGATCGCCTCCCATCTCGCTCGAAGGCTCGGTCTTGAAACCGTCGTGATCGGAGAGCCGGAACCGGCGCTGAACGGCCATTGGACGGTCGAGCTCGAAGCCGCGATGCCGGCACTCCGGCGCATGCAGGATCGCTTCGACGCGGTTTACGCCGAAGGATCGTTCTCGCTGGCGGCGACGAGCCGTTGCGCGGTGTCGCTAGCAACCCTGCCTGCCGTCGCCAGGCACCATGACGATGCCGTCGTCGTCTGGTTCGACGCGCATGGCGATCTGAACACACCTGATACCAGCAGCACCGGCTATCTCGGCGGGCTGGCGCTTTCGGGGCCGTGCGGCCTCTGGAAATCCGGCCTTGGGCACGGTGTCTCCGTTCGCAATGTCGTCCTGGTCGGGCAGCGCGACCTCGATCTGTTCGAAGTTAGCCTCATCGCTGTGGGGCACATCCCGCATATCCGCCCCGGCGCCGACCTTGCGCAGAAGCTTGCCGAGGCCGTCGCCGGCAGGCCTGTCTATATCCATCTCGACTGCGACGTGCTGAACCCTGGCATCGTCCCGACCGATTATCAGCATGACGACGGGCTGTCGCTCGACGACTTGCGCGCGGCCTGCGAAGTCCTTGCCAAGAGCAAAGTCGTCGGCTTGGAGATCGCAGAGTTTCAGAACGCCTGGTCGGAGGGCGGCGAACCGGTGACGCCTGAACCGTTGATCGAGGCACTGGAACCGCTTCTGCAAAAGCTGCGCCGCTGACCTCGCCCTCGGCAGGCTGCCAACGCTCCTCATTGCGGACAGCCGGTTTGGGCGTAGCATGATCCTCCTGCTTGCGTTCGGTGTCGGCTGCAATGACGCTCAGATCGGTCCTTCTTGCCTGCGCTTGACTGCTCGGCGGAAGCATCTCCGCCAAGCCGCTATCGGTCGACCTCGAACTGGTGCTCGCCGTCGACGTCTCCTACTCCATGGAACTCGACGAGCAGCGGCTGCAGCGGCAGGGCTATGTCGCCGCCTTTCTCGAGCCCGAATTGATCGAGGCCATCGAGAACGGCCCGCTCGGCCGCATCGCAGTCACCTATGTCGAGTGGGGCGGCTCGGCGGTGCAGGTCACGCCCTGGACGCTGATCGACGGTCGCGACACGGCGGCGCAATATTCCGAGCTCCTGCGTCGGCAACCGATCCGGCGGATCGCCTTCACCTCGATCTCCAACACCCTTGCGTTCACGCGACGGCTGTTCGATTTCAGCCCCTTCGAGGGCAGCCGCCGCGTCATCGATATCTCCGGCGACGGCCCCAACAATTCCGGCGTCCCGGCGCCGGTCGCCCGCAATTCCACCGTCGCCCGCGGCATCGTCATCGATGGCCTGCCGATCATGCTGAAAACACACGCAGCCTCGGACTCAGCCTCCATCCCCGACCTCGACGCCTATTACCGCGAATGCGTGATCGGCGGCGACGGTGCGTTTCTGGTGAAGGTGTCCGATAGCGGCGAGTTCGCCAGCGCCATCCTGCGCAAGCTGATCACCGAGATCTCCGGCCTGGAGGTAAGTCGCATGGAGCCGGCCACCGTGCGGCCGGTTCAGGCCGGCAGCGGCTACAATTGCTTCATCGGCGAGGAGATGCAGGAGCGGATGATCGGACGGTAGACACAATCTTGCTGCCCTGTTGCCGTGGAGCGTCCTTCTGCCCTCAAGTGATGCGGCTTGGAGGCAGGATGCTCTAGTCCGCCACATCCCCACCCGTCATCCTCGGGCTCGACCCGAGGATCCATGCGCGCGACGTAAAACACTCAGGCCACAGTTCTGGATGCTCGGGTCAAGCCCGAGCATGACGGAGGGCCAGGTGCGCCAGCTAAGGCACGCGGCGCTATGCGCCATCAGCGCGGTTGCAGGCGCGCCGCTTCAGTCAACGACCGGGATCTCCATCCACAGCCAACAACAGGCAACGTGTTGACTCTGAAATTGCAGGAGCATGAAACGGCTCTCCGACCGAACACTCCGATTTCAGACTGACAAGCAGACACGAAAGCAGGCTATGCCTCACTACCTGACCGAACTTTACAGCGCCAAGCCGGCGTGGCTTGCCCTTTCAAGGCAGGGACGCCAGCAGTTCTTCACCGCGATCGGCTCCGCCATGCCGGCGCTGACGGCGCTCGGCGTGGAGCTGATCACCTTCGGCAAGGTCGACCAGTCCAAGCTGCACGCGGCCTCGCAGACCTTCTTCGCGGTGTGGCGCTGTCCGGATGCGACGGCGCTGGAAGCGCTCGTTTCGGGTATCGCGCAATCCGGCTGGCATGAGTATTTCGACACGATCAACGCCGGCGGCAAAGGCATCGATTTTGCCGGCCACCTTACGCAGCTCGGCGAAGCCGCATAGGTCCTGCCTGTGTCCCGCTTCCTTAACTCGCGATCGGCTTGAGGGGGCTGTAGAAAACGATCTCCGGGTCGTTCTCGTCCAGATTGTCGATATAGCCACTCGGCCGAAAACCGGCCCTGATCAGCAGATCCTGCATAACGCGGTTGGACATGTTGGTCGAGGTAAAGAGTTTTGAGCCGGCGCACATCGTCTGGAAATGCGCGGTTAGCGCCGCGCCGAGACCACGCCGGCGCCAGGACGAGCCGACCATCAGCATCTCGATAAAGGCGTGGCCAAAGAAGTGCCGGGTCAGCACGCCATAAGCCGCAACCTCGTCATCGATCTGGACCAGATGGCAGCAGCCATTTTCCAGCCAGCCGGCGATATCAGCGCATCGTGTTGGGTCGCCCGCCGCAACGGTGTCGATCGCACAGAGCGCCGGATGGTCATCCTTGACCGCAGGTCGAATTCGCATGGCCCGGTTCCGCAATTTTCGCGGGAACCTACGGCGATTGATCGATCCACGCAATGACGATGGAATGCGGGCCCCAAAAGGGCGCCATCCCCGCCGCCAGCCAATGCCAGCGGCGGGGGATCGCGCCCTGGCGCGGCGTCCGTTGTACGTAACGGTTACGCAATGGGACGCTCGGCGCGCGCAGTTGCGCGCCTCGCGGCGGCAAATATTCGGTGGATGAAGCACGCCCGATCATCGGATTGCCATCCGCCACCGCTTCCGCGTAACAAGCGGTTGCCATTAATATCTCGCCGCGAAACTGCCGGCGCTTGCACAAGGGCGCGACAGAAAAGGGACGCATGAAATCGACCAAGAAGGACAGCGGGCAAAAGACCGGCAAGGCCGGAACGCTCTTGCAACAACTTGCAAGATCGCCCGAGAAGCTGTTTTCAGGGTCGTTTCGCCAGCAAATCGCCGCACTTTGCTTCCGCCCAGCGAAAGCTGGCAGCGGCATCGAAATCCTGGTGGTCACTTCGCGTGAGAGCGGTCGCTGGGTCATTCCCAAGGGATGGCCGATGAAGCGCAAGAAGCCATACGAGGCGGCGGAAATCGAGGCCTGGCAAGAAGCCGGCGTACGCGGCAAGGTCCGGAAAAAGCCGGTCGGCAGTTACACCTATCTGAAATCGCTCGATGACGGCGACGTCGTGCCCTGCGTGGTCGATATCTTCCAGATCGAAGTCGATGAAATGGCGGATGATTTCAAGGAACGCGGCGAGCGCGTTCTCGCCTGGGTCAGTCCCGACGAAGCAGCGCGCCGTGTCCGCGAAATCGAACTGAAGTCACTGCTGGTCGAATTCGTGCCGCGCTGAACGATAGCATCCTGCGGTCCCGTCCAAACCGCAAACACTCGCCCCCGCATTGACGACAGATTGCCGCAATCGGCGGTTCGGCCTTTGGCGCTGGCGCCAACAGCGCCTATATGAGGCCGGCAAAGCCGAGGGCCGAAGCCGGGGTATTAGGATGAACGACGAACTGCAGGGCCGCGCCGTCCATGTCGCGGCGATCCGTGAACGGGCGGAAGCCGAGATGAAGGCGATCGGCGTCGACGAGACTTTCATCGGTCATCTGGTCGATACGTTCTACGGGCGCGTGCTCGCCCATCCGGAGCTTGGGCCCGTCTTCGACGCGCGGCTTTCGGGCCGCTGGCCGGAGCATATGGAAAAGATGAAGAGCTTCTGGTCGGCCGTCGCCTTCCGCAACGGCGCCTATGGCGGCAAGCCGGTGCAGGCCCATGTCGGCGTCGCCAACATGACGCCGGATCTCTTCCCGAAATGGCTGGAACTCTTCTCCACCACCCTCGACGACATCGCGCCCAACCAGGAGGCCAAGGCCTGGTTCATGGCGACGGCCGAGCGTATTGCCCGCAGCCTGACGCTTTCCCTCTTCTACAATCCCGCCCTCGACGACCCCGCGCTGAAGCGCGGGTGACGGACGGGCCGTCAGAGCAAGCGGCCCGCGATCAGGATTTCCTCCGCCTCGTCAAAGGACATTGCAAAAACCCGCTTGCCCAGTTCGAAGCTGAAACCGGCCCGGGCAAAGGCGGAAAGCTCCTTCGTCGTGCGCTTCTCGTCGAGATCGATCTTGCGAAACGGGCCGAAAGCGCGCTTCCGCGCAAGAACGACGGCGGCATAGAGATCGTCGGCCTCCGCAACCGCCGCTGCGACATCGGTTTTCGCGATGCCCTTCTGCGACAGTTTCTGCGCGATCGCCCGCTTCGACTTGCCGCCGCGCATGCCCGAGCGGGTCTTGATCTCGGCATAGGCCTGATCGTTGAGCGCGCCGTTGTCATAGGCGAAGGTCACGGCGGCAGCGGCCAGTAACTCTACCTGGGTGGTGCTGATATCCTCGAACTTCTCCCGCGCCTTGCGCGCGATCGCATCGAAAAGCTGCTTCTCCGTCAGCATCTGGCGGTGAAGCCGATAGGCCGCGGAATTGCGCGCCCAGGCATACATGCGTGGCGTCGGCTGATCCGATTGCTCTGTCTCGTCGTTGAGGTTCAAGCCTGCCCTACCCTCGTAGTGACCACAGTCAGCAACAGCCGATCGCGATCCGAGGGATCGGACCAGCGCCGCATCGAAATGCGAAATGACCTGACTCTCCCGGACAAGGCAATTCCGCAGCCAACCCGGCTCACAGTTTTCGCGGGCGTTGTTCCGTTGGAATGGCGGCGAGCGCACCGAAAGGCGGGCGCGGGCATGAGGGCGCCGCGACGGAAGGACCGCGCGGATCTTTCGAACCGGTGGCCCTCCGTTCTCGCGGTCGCTAGTCGAACTTCTCGGTGCTGTCCGCCTTACCCTTCACCCAGTAGCCGGAGGCCTTGAGCCAGGTGAGCGGCAGGCCACGCTCCTCGACGAAATGGCTGCGGATCGCCCGTGTCACCGCGGCCTCAGCCGCAATCCAGACGAAGGTGCCGGGCTCGAGCTTCACCGAACGCACGACCGAGAGCAGCGCCGAAGGGTCGCTCGCCCTATCGAGCGGACGATAGGCCCAATGGGTCGTGAGCGCCGCTTCGGTGCGGAAGGCCTGGCGTTCGTCCGGCCCGGTGACAGCCGCGATACTGGTGATCTCGTGGCCATCAGGCGTCTCTTCGATCCGCCGCCCGATGGCCGGCAGCGCCGTTTCGTCGCCGATCAGCAGCCAGCGCCGGAAATCTCCCGAGACGACGGCCGAACCGCGCGGCCCGCCGATTTCGAGGTGATCGCCGACCGCAGCATTCATCGCCCAGGCGGTCACGGGCCCCGCCTCGTGCAGCGCGAAATCGAGCGCCAGGATGCGTGCGTCGTTGTCGTAGCGCCGGGGCGTATAGTCCCGGTGCTCCACGGTGCCATCGGCGCCGGGCACGAAGATCTTGATGTGGTCGTCCGCCCCGAGGCTGACGAAGTCCGCGAGATCTTCACCGGAAAGCGTGATCCTCAGCATGCCGGGCGTAATACGCTCGATGCCGGAGACGACGAGAGACCGCCGCCTGAGCTCATGGCGAACACGCTCGATGCGCGGCGCAGCAAGGTTGGAATAGTTGAGAGGATTGTCCATTTGCATCCCTTAGGGGGCTCGAAAACCTCGATCCGCAGGACACAGTCGCGCAGATCGAAGCCGCTTCAAGCCGTTCGATCATACGCGTTGAGTGACGTTAACGCTTACGTGACCGGGATACGCCCGGTCATGTCACGCCTTCTGTCTACCGGAAGGGCCCGCACCGATCAATGCGTCATCCTGATCACATCTTCGTGGTGGCGCCAGCCAAAAGAAAAACGCGCCCGCCGAAGCGGACGCGTTCTTTTTCTGGACCGGAAGCTTGGCGTCTTAGGCAGCCAGCGCCGCCGCTTCGCCGCGGACGAGATCGCCGAGGCGGCGAATGCCCTCGTCGATCATCTGGTCGTTGGCGCAGGAGAAGGAGACGCGCAGCGTATTTTCGCCCGAGCCGTCGGCAAAGAAGGCGCGGCCGGGCACGAAGGCGACCTTCACCGTCTCGATCGATTTCGCCAGCAGTGCGGCACCATCCATGCCCTTCGGCAGCGTCACCCAGACGAACATGCCACCTTCCGGCTTCGTCCAGGAAACACCCTCGGGCATGTACTTTTCGAGCGCCGCCAGCATGGCGTTGCGGCGCTGCTTGTAGACCCGGTGGATCTTGGCCACCTGCTGGTCGAAGCCGCGCTCGGCAACCGTGCAGATCGCCATCTGGTTGATCGTCGAGGAATGGAGATCGGCCGCCTGCTTCAGAAGCACCAGTTTGCGGATCACCTTTTCCGAGGCGCAGACCCAGCCGACGCGCAGGCCCGGGGCCAGCGTCTTCGAGAACGAGCCGCAATAGATGGTGCGGGTGTTGTTGATATCGCCCTTCTTGGCGATTTCGAGCGCCAGGATCGGCGGCACCGGCTCGCCGTCGTAGCGCAGCGACTGGTAGGCGGCGTCTTCGATGACGGCGATGTCGAGCTCTTCGGCAAGCGCCAGCACGCGCTCGCGGCCGGCCCGGTCGACGGTCTCGCCGGTCGGGTTGGCGAAATCGGCTGACAGATAGGCGAACTTGACGCGGCCGCCCGCTTCGCCTGCCGCCTGGCGGTAGGCTTCCGGCGTGCGGTTGCCGTTCGGGTTCAGCTGGTCGTAGGTCGGCTCATAGGCGTTGAAGGCCTGCAGCGCACCGAGATAGGTCGGCCAGGTCACGAGTGCGGTATCATCAGGCGACAGGAAGAGCTTGCCGAGATAATCGAGACCCTGCTGCGAACCCGACGTGATGAAGATGTTGTCGGCGCCTGCGGGAATGCCGATTTTTTCCATCTGCTTGGCGAGCCATTCGCGCAGTGGCTTGTAGCCTTCGCTGACCGAATACTGCAGCGCCGCGCCAACGGCCGGGCCTGCGAAGATCTCCGCATAGGCGTCCTTGAATTCCGCATCCGGAAACAGCGCGGGGTCGGGAATGCCGCCGGCAAACGAGATGATGTCAGGACGATCGAGCAGCTTCAAAAGTTCGCGGATTTCCGAGGCGCGCATCCGGCTCGAGCGCGTCGCGAAGATGTGTTCCCAATCCAGCATGGGGTGTTTCCTCAGAGATTATTGGTGCGGAAAGCGGTTCTCCGCTTTCTCCCGCGTCGTTGTAGAGCGCCGTGCTTTCAGGTGAACGCACAAAGGACGCTCGGGCATTTTCGTTCTAGAGCATCTTTCCACTTCAAGCGATCCCACTTGAGAGCGCGACGCTCTGGACGGCGAAGCGACAGGACCACGATGGCTAATTTATGTCAATATTATTGACCTAAATCCGTGCGTTTTTCGGGCTTTTTGGGCTCTTCGCACGTTGCGTCCGGGGCCTGACGTTACGTCAGTCCAAGCCGAATGCCACGCGGCCCCGGGCAAAGCAAGCCACTGCGTAACTGTTACGCTCTTGCCGCCTGCCTCTGCCGGGCGCACAGTCATGCGTCCACCGATTGTGTTTCATGGCAGCGCCGTCTGTCCGGACGGACGTCAACGGCCGCTGCAGCGCTTTCACGTGCCGCATGATTTGCCCTCGGCTCGATCCGATCGCAGGCCCGATCGCAGCAATGACGCGGCACAAAGGTCCCGATCCACTGGCGATATGGAGCGACATGCCATGAGCAAGCATCCAATATCCGATCAACCCGAACAGAACGGACAGCCTCAGAACGAACCGCTTTTGAGTGTCAGCCGCCGCGACCTGCTGCTTGGTGGCAGTGCATTGGCCGCAGCGGCGCTGACCGTCTCCGCCCCCGCGGCGCACGCGCAGCAATCAGCAGCGCCTGCCGCCGGCGGCGGCAAGCCGAACATCCTGATGATCATGGGCGACGATATCGGCTGGCTCAATCCGAGCATCTATCACCGCGGCATGATGGGCTATCGCACGCCCAACATCGACCGCATCGGCAATGAGGGTGCTCTCTTCACCGATTGGTATGGCGAGCAGAGCTGCACCGCCGGGCGCGCCGCCTTCATCACCGGCCAGTCGCCGATCCGCACCGGCCTGACGAAAGTCGGCCTGCCCGGCGCCGATCTCGGCCTGCAGCCGGAAGACCCGACCGTTGCCGAACTGCTCAAGGCGCAGGGCTATGCCACCGGCCAGTTCGGCAAGAACCACCTGGGCGACAAGGACGAGTTCCTGCCGACCGCCCACGGCTTCGACGAGTTCTTCGGCAACCTTTACCACCTCAATGCCGAGGAGGAGCCGGAAAATCCCGATTATCCGAAGAGCCCGGAATTTGCCAAGCGCTTCGGCCCGCGCGGCGTCATCCACTCCTATGCCGATGGCCGGATCGAGGATACCGGCGCGCTGACGAAGAAGCGCATGGAAACGGTCGACAGCGAGTTCCTGGCGGCCGCCCTCGATTTCATCGACCGCCAGCACAATGCCCAGAAGCCGTGGTTCTGCTATTTCAACTCGACCCGCATGCATATCTTCACGCACCTGAAGGCAGAGTCTCAAGGCAAGACCGGCAAGGGTCTCTACCCCGACGGCATGGTGGAGCATGACGGCCATGTCGGCGAGCTGCTCAAGAAGCTCGAGGATCTTGGCGTTCTCGAAAACACCATCGTCATCTACACGACCGACAACGGCGCCGAAGTGATGAGCTGGCCGGATGGCGGTACGACACCGTTCCGCGGCGAGAAGGCCACCAACTGGGAAGGGGGATATCGCGTTCCGATGCTGATCCGCTGGCCGGGCGTCATCAAGCCGAACACGGTCTATAATGACATGTTCTCGCATTACGACCTGATCCCGACCTTCTGCGCCGCCGCGGGCGAGCCGGATATCGTGGCGAAGTGCCTCACCGGCTATGAGGCCGGCAGCAAGACCTTCAAGGTCCACCTCGACGGCTTCAACCTGATGCCCTTCTTCCGCGGCGAAGTGATGGATTCGCCCCGGCGCGAATTCCTCTACTGGAACGACGACGGCGAACTGGTGGCGATCCGGGTGCAGGACTGGAAGGTCAACTTCAAGATCCAGGAACACACCGGCATCGGCGTCTGGCAGCGCGAATTCACCAGCCTTCGCGTCCCCTGGATCATCAACATCCGCGCCGACCCCTTCGAGCGCGGCCCGGAATCCTTCGAATACGACCGCTGGATGGCAGAGCGCGCCTTCATCCTCGTGCCCTCGCAGGCGCTGGTCGCCAAGTGGCTGGAAAGCTTCAGGGAGTTCCCGATCCGCCAGAAGCCGGCAAGCTTCAATCTCGACGAGGTGATGGACAAGCTCTCGACCGGCGGCAAACAATAGGCATGATGCCCCTCGCCGCTTCCATCTCGCAGGGCAGCCTCTGCGGGATGGCGGCGGCGGAAGAAGCCGCACCCGTTGCCGGAGAGTTCAAAGGAACGAAATTGCGGACAGAGGAGCTGAAGAGTAGAATTTCGCCCTTCATTCGACCGGAGGGACTAGGCCATGAGACTGTTTATCCTGTCGGCTGGCGCCACCCTGGCGCTGGCATCCGCAGCCTTTGCGGCACCCACGGCGCCCGCGACGCAGCCCCTGAAGATCTCCAAGGAGTGCAGCCAGTTCACCGGCGACACGCCGAGCTTCTGCACCATCACGGAATCGAACCTTGAGGCGATCCCGGCGGGCACCAAGATCCTCTACTACGGACCGGTGATCACCAATCCGCTCTTCTCCAGCAGCAATGCGGTCATCGCCGTCGGAAACGGCGACTCGGCGCTCGGATACTGCATCGTCTACGAATCGGCCAGTCCGCCGCTTGGAACCTGTGCGTTTCATGCGGGCAGCGGCACGCTCGCCGGTTTCCAGGCGATCGTGAAGGTCACGGTCGACGACAAGCAGATCTGGCACTGGGACGGAGGCTACGTCCTCGGCGCCACCCAGGCCGCCAAGTGAGACGTTAAGGAGTTGCCGGTCTCGCCGGCTGTTTGACATGAGTTCAGGGCGTGACACCTGATCAGGTGACATTGGCGGCGAGGCTGACGTTCGCCACGGACGTCAGTCGCGGATCGATCGGATCGGATGGCTTCAAGCCTTCCGAAGAGGAATTCCAGTGTTTGCAATAGTGATCGGCGGCGCACCGACGAACCGGTCGTCGAGCGGCCTGCGCCGCGCAGGCCTTGACAGTGGCAGGCGACTACCATCCGCTACGCTCGCTCTCTCATGGACCGCAGCCAAGACGAACGCATGGCCGAACCCGACGACACCCTCGCCTTTTACCGCGACAACGCCGCCACCTATGCCGCACGCGACCGCAAGCCGCCGACGGCGCGGCTCGCCGCCTTCATGCGCGCGTTGCCGCCGGGCGCCGCCGTCCTCGACCTTGGTTGCGGCGGCGGGGACGACAGCCTCGTCATGCTCGAAGCCGCTCTCGACGTCACCGCCTGCGACGGCTCGGCGGAACTGGCCCGCGAGGCGGAAAAGCGCATCGGTCGCAAGGTCAAGGTGATGAGGTTTCAGGAGATCGACTGGCACGACCGCTTCCATGGGATCTGGGCCGAAGCGTCGCTCCTGCACGTGCCGCGCGCCGAGCTCGCCGACGTCCTCGAGCGCGTTCATCGGTCGCTGAGGCCGGGCGGTGTTCTCCACGCGAGCTTCAAGGCCGGCGAGGCGGAGGGGTACGACCGCCTGGGGCGCTACTACAACTATCCTTCGGCAGAATGGCTTCGCACTTGCCTCCAGCACAGCCGCTGGTCGAACATCGAGATCAGCGAGGCCGATGGCGGCGGCTACGACGGCGAGCCGACCCGCTGGCTGCATGTCGCGGCAATCCGATCGGCCTGACGCCCGCTCAGCGCCCGAGTCTCGCCAACCTGCGTGTCCCCAAGGCCTGTCGCATGAAAAGGTGTCACACGCCAGGCTTTAAGCTCTTGTTTTCATGAACGTCGTCGCCGCAAAACCGCTGCACACTTCTGCCCGACAGGCATTCGATCCCCCACCGATGCAAGCGACGCCTACTTCGGCGCCGTTGCGAACATGGCGTCGACAAACCGCTTCGCCTCCGCCTGCTGCTCCCCAGAACTTCCGCGGGTGTAGACCAACGTTCTCCACGCGTCGCGTCCGCTGACGGCCACCGTCACTTCAACACGCGTATCCTCGACACCCAAAGCCTTCCCCGTTGCCTGCAAGGCTGTCATGTCGAGGACCGTGACTGGCTGCCACGCAGAGGTGATCTCGATATCCGAGGCCAAGGCGAACGCAAGCGCCTCCGCATAAACGGCGGTTTCGACGCCTTCGGACGGGAGCTGTTCGTGACCGAACACCGCCTCCGACAGAAGTTCGGCGGAAAAGAAATAGAAGGCGCGACCATCCTCGACTTCGAGTTCCTCGGGCTGCCAGGACGCTCCGATAGTTGCCGCCCTCTGCGTCACCGGATTGGACCAGGATTGGGTTGTGCGGAGGTTCCTCTCCATCTGCCGATCCTCCATCCCGAGCACGGAGGTGCCGACAAACAGAGCGGCCGAAACGGCGAGCGCGACCCCGAAACGAACCTCTGAGGGATCGGCAAGAACTGCCGGATTGCCATCGTCGTAGCTCGCGGGCTGCCCCAGGCCAACGCGCCGGTGCTGCCGGATTTGCGTGAACAGGGAAACGAAGGGAATGCCGAACCCCAGGCCCGCCACCCAGACCATGAACTCCCTGACCAGGAAGAACGCGAAGCGGTCGCGACCGGGCGGCACGGGAACTCGCACACCGACGATTGCCTTGCCGGGCGTGGTCCCCGTGACGGCCATGCTGATGGCAAGCACCACCGCGACGAGGGGCAACAACATCAAGCCCAGCAGCACGCTGGGCATGGAAACCATTCGCAGGTAGGTGCTCGGCGCGTAGAAGACAGCCCACAGACCTATGCCCGCGCCAAGCAGCGGGACGAACAGGAAATTGTCGATGAAGCGCGCCCAAAACCGCGGCCAGGGCCGGTAGCTGACGGCCGGCCTTGGCAGGACCGCGACCGGTTCGGCGACAGGTTCCAGCGCGCCCGGTTGCTCCGGCAGCGTTGCGAAGACCTCGGCAAGTTCGGGATGGCTTGCGGCCACCCGCCGTTCTTCCGCCCCTTCCCGCCAGACGACGGTCTCGTCCGCAATCTTGCCGTCTCGAATGAGGGTACGAACCTCGTCGTCACCGACAGGCCCATGTTGTTCTGGTCCTGCCGAGTAGTACCAAGCTGCCATGCTGTTGCCCCTTGCCTTGCGGCACGAGTAGCAAAAGCCATCGCAGCGGTAAAGTTGCAGAAATCAAAATGAACATTCCAGGAGTTGTCGCCGCGCCGTCGTCACAACAACAGCTCTGGCGCGCCGAAGCGGCAGCAGCCGGCACCGTGCATCGGCCGAACCCGGTATCCGATCCGCTTCGCCTCAGGCCTCGCTGCTAAAGTAACTCAGGATCAAAAGCGTGCAGATCGCTGCAACGATCAATGCGTCGAAAAGTGCAAAATGCTCGAAGAACGAGAGCATGGCATTTCCTCCTTCCAACTAAACCTATGAGAGCACATATTTCCACGGTTTGGAAGAAGAATACCGGGCTATACTGACGTTCAATTGATATTACTCGGCATTATTATTGCTCCGCAGCAAATTTATTTCGGCGCCGCACAATGACGATTCCAACATCAAGACCCGCACAACTTCAAGATTCGGCTCTCGATCGGAATGCCGAACGACTTGATTTCCTTCAACTGCCCGAGGCGCCCCGGCCCGCTCGGAGGCGAGATTGCCCTTCCCGTGGCGGCCTTCACGCGCCTTCGTCGGCGAACGGCTCTCAGGATAAAGCCCAGCGCCGGCGCCGCGGCAAACCGATTGACGGCGCTACCGGAAGATGTAGATATTAGCAATATCGAATGAAAAGATCCGCCGGCCGGCGGGGTCTATTTTCCAGGGGGTGCGCATGTCTGACCTGCAAGCGAACAACGCCCGCGCGGGCGGCGGCGAAACGGCCGTCGCCGACAAGGACAAAAGCGGCTTGACGCGGCGCGAGGCTCTCATGAGCGGCGCGGCGTTTGCCGTTGCCGCCGGCATGCCGGCCGGCCTTGCCGCCTTCTCCGCAAACCCGGCCCTCGCCAATGGCACGACGCCGCCGAACATCGTCTACATCATCGCCGACGATCTCGGCTGGGCCGATGTCGGCTTCCATGGCTCCGACATCAGGACGCTCAATCTCGACAAGCTCGCCGAAACCGGCGTGACCTTCGACGAATTCTACACCCAGCCCATGTGCACGCCGACGCGCGCCGCCTTCCTCACCGGCCGCTACCCCTTGCGCTACGGACTGCAGACCGGGGTCATCCCCTCGCCCGGCTCCTACGGGCTGGCGCTCGACGAATATCTGCTGCCTCAGGTGATGAAGGATGCCGGCTATAAAACCGCGCTTGTCGGCAAGTGGCATCTCGGCCACGCCAAGGTGGAATACTGGCCGAAGCAGCGCGGCTTCGATACGTTCTACGGTGCGCTGGTCGGCGAAATCGATCACTTCAAGCATTCCTCCCACGGGGTGAAGGACTGGTACCGGGACAACAAGCCGCTCGAGGAAAGCGGTTTCGACAACACGCTCTTCGGCGATGAGGCGGCGCGGGTCGTGGAAGGGCACGATGCCGCTGCTCCCCTGTTCCTCTATCTCGCCTTTACCGCGCCGCACACGCCGTTCCAGGCGCCTGAGGATTACCTCGACCGCTACAAGCACATCGCGGATGAAAACCGCCGCGCCTACGCGGCGATGATTTCCGTGCTTGACGATGGCATCGGCAAACTGGTGGCAGCGCTCGAAAAACGCGGCATGCGCGACAACACGCTGATTGTCTTTCACAGCGACAATGGCGGCGTGACAAGCTCGCTCTTTGCCGGCGACAACAAGGTCAGCGGCGGATTGCCGGCGAACAACGGCCCCTACCGCGACGGCAAGGGCACGCTCTACGAAGGCGGCACCCGCGTCGCAGCGCTTGCCAACTGGCCGGGAAGGATCAAGCCGGGCAAGGTCGGCGGCATGGTCCATGTCGTCGACATGTACCCGACGCTCGCAGCCATCGCCGGTGCGCCGCTCGGCAAGAACAAGCCGCTCGACGGCATGAACCTCTGGCCGGCCTTGAGTGAAGGCAAACCTTCGCCGCGCGGGGAGCTCGTCTACAATGTCGATCCGCTGGCAGGTGCTGTGCGCAAGGACAATTGGAAGCTCGTCTGGAAGGCAGCCCTGCCCTCCAGGCTGGAGCTTTTCGACATCGCCGCCGACCCGTCCGAGACGAAGGATCTCTCGGCAGAGAACGGCGACAAGCTGCGCGAACTTCAGGACTGGATCACCAGGCTCGCCGGCGAAATGGTCCAGCCGCTTCTTCTCATGGATGCCGCGCGGCTGACCTTCTATGCACCGCCGGTCGTCGCCGACCCTGCGACGCTGTTCAGCCTTGGAGATTGATTATCAGCGAAGGTCGCGCAAGCGCGGGCGCTTGCCCGCCTAAACCGGCGTCACGGATTTCACGCTGCCGGTACTATCGACGACGCAGTTGTATTTGCGGCCGCCTGCGTCGAGATCGACGCTGTAGCTTGTCGCGTCGAGCGCCCGGGAGCTCGTCGGTAGCACCTTGGTGCTTTCGAGCTTCGCCGTGCCCGCGACCGCGTTGGCGCAGATCAGCTGCAGGTCGGCCGGCGCCGTCTGCAGGCTCGTGCGCGCCATATCCTCAGGTTTGGGCGCTGACTGGCAGCCAACGATTATGGCCAGCGCCAAAGCCACGGGAACAAACCCCTTCGAACGCAACATCCCCTCGCTCACTATCTGTTCTCCCCTTTGAGTATTTGCCTGTCACTGGGTCCTGCGGGACGGATTGGCCACGCCTGACCCTGCGGCCAATTAAAAGCACTCGCCACCCCTGTTCGAGCGACGTCATACCCCCTTGTAGAGTGCTGCCCCCTGCATCAGCACGATCACCTTGGCGCCGATCTCGATGCGGGAATGCAGGTCGGTGACGTCGTCATTGTTCATGCGGATGCAGCCGGACGAAACGTCGAGCCCGATCGTCCAGGGCTCGACCGTGCCGTGGATGCGGTAGATCGTGTCCTGGTCGCCCTCGTAGAGATAAAGCGCGCGGGCGCCGAGCGGATTGTCCGGCCCGCCGGGCATGCCGGCCGCCCATTTGGCGGCGTTCGGGTCGCGGGCCACCATCTCGGCCGGCGGTGTCCAGGTCGGCCATTCCGCCGTGCGTCCGACGCGCACGATTCCGGCCCAGCCGAAGCCCTCGCGGCCGACGCCGATGCCGTAGCGGATCGCCTGGCCGCCCGGCTGCACCAGGTAGAGGAAATGCTGGTTGCCGTCGATGATGATGGTGCCGGGTTGCTCCGCCGTGCGGAACGGCACCACCTGGCGGCGGAAGGCTTCCGGCAGCTGGTTGTTGCGGGCGAAGTATTGCCGCGCTTTCTTCTTGTCGTAATTCACCCACTTCTTGGTGCGGGCATCATAGATCTGCGTCTGTGCCAGTGCGGCCAGCGGACCGAGGCAGAGCGCAGCGGCAAGAACGGCAGCACCGAGCTTGCGCCGCGTCCATGCCGGCTGATCTTTGCTGACAGGACGGTTATGGTCGGATGTCGCGGTCATGGCTTGGCCCACCCGTCGATGCGCGCTGCGTTGTCCTCGGCCCATTTCTTCGCATAGTCGGCCGGCGCCTGCCGCTCGACCTCCAGCGCGTAGCTCATCTTCGTCACTTCCTCCGGCGAGAAATCCACCTTCTCCAGGAACTTCGCAATGTCAGGGTGCTTCTTGCCGAAGGCGGTGGCATAGGCGATCTGGAAATGCGCCGCCTCCCAGGCGGTCGAGGCGCTGGATTTCGACACCCAGAGCGGGTCGCTCGGCGGCACGATCTTCCACTTGGCGGCATCGTGCGGCGGCTCTTCGAGCCTGGCAATCTGGTGCAGCTCGAACACATGGTGCGGCGCGTAGCAGTAAAACACCATCGGCCGCCCGGTCGCGACCGCCGCGTCCACCGCCGCCATCGCCACTTCCTCTTCCGCCTCGAACAGCGTCAGGGTTTCGCCATAGCCGTAGCCCGCCGCCCGCGCCCGTTCGATACCGGTCGAAAGCCAGGTCGCAGCACCGATCCACATCTCGCCCTTGCCGTCGCCGTCAGTGTCGAGGATCTTGGTTTTCTCGGGGTCGCTGAGATCGGCGACCGTCTTGATCGTCGCGGCGGCTTCCGGCGTGGCGCAAAGCCCCTGCCAGGCCGGCACGCTGCGTTCCGTCAGCTGACCGACACCCTTGTCGGTCACGTATTTGCGCACGACATCCTCGAAATTCGGCCGCCAGACTTCGGGCTGGATATCGACCGTGCCCGTCTCGAAGCCGACGAAGGCATTGAGCGTGCCGAGCTCCTTGACCTCGGCATCGAGGCCGAACTTCTTGGCGATGCCGACCTTCAGGATATTGGCCGTCGCCTGGCCCGACGGCCAGTTCGGCATGGCGATCACCAGGTCGGCGGCAGTGGCCGGCACGGTCACGGATGCGGCAAGCATGACAGCCAGCGCCGCTGGCAGATACCTCGACTTTCCCTTCACAGTCCCCTCCGGCCTCGATTAATCGATGCGAATGACGTCGTGAATGCGTATCAGGAATGCGTCCAAGTTCCGGGGCAACACGAGGCGCGCGCCACGGCTATGCGAATGCTATCAAAGTGATACAGCGACCTTTGCGGGTCCGGTAAGACCGCGGCGCTGCAGTGTTCCCTGTGCCGTCTGCCGGCATCTTCGTTTCTTGGCCGGCAGGATGCATAGAACGACGGCCTTCGTCAACGATCCGGCTACACCGCACGTTGCATGGGGAGGGCCTCTTCATCGGCGTTCACGCCGCAGCACCGCGCGAGACCGCAAGCATTGCATGCCGGAGTTCGTGGAGCCTACGGCTCTGCCGCACGGGCAGCCTCTTTCCCGATGGCGCGCCGCGCCCTGAAATCGCGCAGGGCGAACTGGCCTGCAACCAACCAAATCGCCAGCTCAAGCGCAAAGGTCCAGTGCAGCAGGAAGTTCAGATACCAGGGCTTATAGACCGCCTGCACATGCACCAGGTTCACCCGGAGATCGGCGAAGGGAAAGAGCCAGCGGATATCTGCCGCGATCGAATCCATCACCAGATGCAGGAGCACGCTGATGAGCCCGACACTGACGAGGACGAGCTGATTGCGTCGCCCGGTGGCGATGAGGAGAAGCGCGATCGCCGCCGCCAGCACCAGCCAGAAGACCGGCGTATGCACCCAGTAGTCGTGATGCGGCGTGCGGCGCTGGTCGATCAGGTAGAAATAGGCGAGATCGAAATCCGGCAGAACGGAACAGAGCAGCCCGATGCCGAAGATGGCGCGGGCCTGCGAGGGATTGCGACGCGCAAAGGGGCGGCTCAGCAGATAGCCTGCCGGCAGATGGGCAATGAACAAGGCAGGTTTCCTCCTGAAGCGCAATCCCGCGGAACCGCGTCTTTCACACCCGCAGTCGAGACGTGAATGCTTGAGGATTTGCAACCGAAAATGTCGGATTCGTGGCTGTTGCCCACAGCTGCCGCTGCCAGCGGGTGCTACCAGTTGCCCGGATCAGCACTGTGATCGATGCTGGCGAATTCGTCGGCCGTTTCCCGGTCGAGCGTCTGGCTGGTGGCGTTCCTCGCCGCATCGGTGACGGCGTAGGTGAGCGGCGCCGGCTCGCGCGTCAGACACTGGTACATCAGAAGCGCTGCTTCCTCGGCGCTATCGGCCTCGAACTCTTTGACAACGCTGACGGAAAACTTGTGCATGGCCGGCCCTGCTCTTTGAACGCTCCTATGAGATGGCGCGCCCGCGCCCGGCGTCAATGCGTCGACGTCAATGCGTCGGCATCAATGTGTCACGGGCCCATCCGCCTTCTTCCAGGCGGCGATGCCGCCCTCGATGTGGCAGGCGCTCGCGATGCCGGCTTGCTGCGCCGCCTCGACAGCCATCGCCGAACGCTCGCCATAGGCGCAGTAGAAGACGATGCGTTTGCCGGTTGCCTCTGCCAGTTCGTGAAGCACGCCGCCGGTCGCGATGTTCTGCTCGAGATCCGGATAGGGCGCGTGCAGCGAACCGGGGATGACCCCGTGCTTTTCCCGCTCGGCCTTCTCGCGCAGGTCGACCAGCGCGATCTTCGCCCGGCCGCAGAGCGCCAGCGCCTCCTTGGCCGAAAGCGCCCAGCCACGCCGCGCGATCTCGTCCTGGTGCAGGCCGATGTGGACGTTGGCCGGCACCGCCACATCCATCATCTTCGGGTTCGGCAGGTTGAGGTTGTTCATCAGGTCGACATATTCGTCGACGGATTTCACCCTGAGACGTGGATTGAAGTGCTTCTCTTCGCCGATGGTCGAAACCGTGTCGCCCTTGTAGTCGTGCGCCGGGTAGACGAGCGTCTCGTCCGGCAGCTTCAGGAGCTTGTTGAAGATCGAGTCATATTGCTGGCGCGGGTCGCCGTTCTGGAAATCGGTGCGCCCGGTGCCGCGGATCAAGAGCGTGTCACCGGTAAAGACCCGCCGCCCCATGTCACCGCCCATCAGGAAGGAATAGGAATCGTCGGTATGGCCGGGCGTATAGAGCACGTCGAGGCTGAGACCCTCGATCGACACCCGGTCGCCCTCCGCCACCCGCATGGAAACGACGTCGGCCGCCGTCTGCTCGCCCATCACGGTGATGCAATGGGTCTGGTCGCGCAGCGCCCCGAGCCCGGTGATGTGATCGGCATGGAGATGGGTATCGACCGCCTTGACCAGCCGGAGGTCGAGTTCGCGGACGAGCTGCAGGTAACGCTCGACCTTTTCCAGTACCGGATCGATGATCAGCGCCTCGCCGCCCTGGCGGCTGGCGATCAGGTAGGTATAGGTGCCGGACACGCTGTCGAACAATTGACGGAAGATCATCGGCGGCTCCTTGGCTGACGATAACGCGGCTTCCAATCGGGGCGCGATGGCAAAGAGAGGTGGTCGCCTCTCATCCGCACAGGTGAGGAGGTTTGCCCCTCACCGCGCGGATGAGGGGCACTTGCCTCACCCCTTTGCCGATGCGACGCCTCAGCCCTTCGGCTGCGGCACGATGCGGATATAGGGCTTCGGCGCGCGCCAGCCTTCCGGATAGACCTTGCGCGCGTCCTCGTCGCTGACCGAGCCGGCGATGATGACGTCGTCGCCCTGCTTCCAGTTCACCGGCGTCGCCACCTTGTGCTTGGCCGTCAGCTGTAGCGAGTCGATGACGCGCAGCACCTCGTCGAAGTTGCGGCCAGTGGTCATCGGGTAGATGAGGACGAGTTTGATCTTCTTGTCCGGGCCGATGACGAAGACGTTGCGCACCGTCTGGTTGTCGGCAGGCGTGCGCTGCGTCGGATCGCCGGAGACGGGGGCCGGCAGCATGCCGTAGAGCTTCGAGACGGTGTAGTCGACGTCGGCGATCATCGGGAAGTTCGGCGCATGGCCCTGCGTTTCCTCGATGTCGGCGGCCCAGCCGGCATGCCGGTCGAGCGGATCGACGGAGAGGCCGATGATCTTGACGCCGCGCCGGTCGAATTCCGGCTTGATGCGCGCCATGTAGCCGAGCTCGGTGGTGCAGACGGGCGTGTAGTCCTTGGGGTGCGAGAACAGGACCGCCCAGGAGTCGCCGATCCAGTCGTGAAACCGGATGGTGCCATCGGTCGTTCCGACCTCGAAGTCCGGTGCGAGGTCATTGATTGCAAGCGTCACGATACCCTCCAATGTGTGTGTGCGCCGCGCCCGCCGGGCGCGATGGGAGCACTCTATTTTCTTGACAGCGCCGCGTCCGGCAAGGCGCCCAACGGCCGCTGCAATCCTCTGCTTTCGTCCATTGTTTACGCTCCGGCGACAACCGTCCGGAGGAAAAATTCCTTTAGAAAATCAAATCATTACGGCAGCCTTGGAGCACACCGGGAAGCCCGGCGCCAAGGCGCGATGCCCAGTGTGCCACTTTTGCCGCTTAAGGCAACCGGAAAGACGCGCCATTGCAACCGGCCGGATCGAGGCTTGCATCATCGATCGTCGGTCGCCGCGGCAAGCCAGCCACGCGTCGAAATGTTGTCGCAACGTCGGCCTCGCCGCTGCACGCGTGTGCAGACGCGCCAAGCGCCATTGATCTTATCCTTGGCTATTCGACAATGCGGACATCGCTCGCCGGTTTCATCCGCCAATGCCGGAAGGTTCGCATCCGACGGGCGACTTGAGCAGGCTCGTATGCCTGTCGCTGCTACTCTTTCTTCATTCGGAATTTCTCGTGACAGCTGCCGCAATTCGTGGTTACCGCGTTGAACTGCGTCTTAAATGCTTCGAGATCCTGCGGATTGGCAGCGACGGCAGCGGCCGCATCCACCCGGAATTTCTCGGCAGCCGCCGTGAACGCGGGCATGTCTTGCCAAATTGCCGGCAAGGCGGCCGTGTCTCCGGTTTCGCTGCCAGCGGGAAACAGCACGTCCACGTCGAATTTTTCTGCGTTCTCGCTAAGGCCCTTGAGGGCGGTCATGGCACCGGCAGCGTCAAACGGCTTTTCTCCCTTGACCATCGGGGCGACGGTGCCGACCAGTCTACCGCGCTCCTTCATGATAGCCTTGCGATCTGCAATTGGATCAGCGAAGGCGCTGGAGCCCGTAAGCGCGAGTGCGGCGATGGCAAGAATGAGCGTTCTCATGAGCAAACCCTCTGGATTGCGGTTGAGCGGCATGACGAAACCCAACTAAAATACACGCAAAAAATTCACTCCCCCAATTCACGCTTTCGTGTTGTTCTGGTTTGGAATTTCGCAATTCCGCACGGAAAACTGCTGCACATTTTTCCTGGAATTGCTCTGGGACAGCCGCTCTCTACTGCAGCAGGGCGCAGAACGTCGCGAGATCGACGTTGCCGCCGCTGATCACGATGCCCACTCGTTGCCCGGCGCAGGGAAGCACGCCCTGCAGCACGGCGGCCGCCGCCAGGCATCCGGTCGGCTCCACGATCATCTTCATGCGCTCGGCGAAGAAGCGCATGGTCTCCACGAGTTGGGCGTCGCTCACCGTGACGATCTCGCGGACACCGCGCTTGAGGATCGGGAAATTGTGTTCGCCGATATGATTGGTGAGCGCCCCGTCGGCGATCGATTTCGGCACCGGGATATGGACGATCTCGCCCTTCCTGAGCGACTGCTGGCCGTCATTGCCAGCCTCCGGCTCGACGCCGACGACGACCGCGCCCGGCGAACGCTCCTGGGCGCTGAGTGCCGTGCCGGCGAGCAGGCCCCCGCCGCCGAGCGGCGTGACGATCAGGTCGAGTTCGCCCACCTCCTCGATCAGTTCCAGCACCGCCGTGCCCTGCCCGGCGATCACATCAGGATGGTCGAAGGGCGGGATGAGGACGGCATCGCGCTCGGCCGCCAGCTTCGCGCTGATCGCCGACCGGTCCTCGGTGTAGCGGTCATAGAACACGACATCGGCGCCATAGCCGCGGGTCGCCGCCACCTTCATTTCGGGCGCATCCTTCGGCATCACGATCGTCGCGGCAACACCCTGCAGCCGCGCGGCATAGGCGATCGCCTGCGCGTGGTTGCCGGAGGAGAAGGCGACGACGCCCCGCTTCTGGCCGCCTTCCTGCAAGGCGGCGATCGCGTTGTAGGCACCGCGGAATTTGAAGGCGCCGGCGCGCTGGAAATTTTCCGCCTTGAAGAAAAGCCGCGCGCCGGTGGCGGCATCGGCTGTGCGCGAGGTCAGCACCGGCGTTCGATGCGCCATGCCGGCGATGCGGTCCCGTGCCGCCTGCACGTCGTCGAATGTCGGAAGGCGCAATGCCGCCTCTGCCGCTGAAACTGCCATGAGCCTCTCCCTGAGCTTGCCACTTCCGAGGCTATTGAATGCGGTCCTGCAAGGCAAGGATGCCAGCGCGGCTACCCACCGCTGGAAACGACAGTGCGGTAGTGATCGACCGCGAAGCTGAAAAGCACCTTCAGCATGAACAGGGCCGACACCGCCGCCATCGCCGGCGTCAAGCCCGGCAACAGCGGCAAGCCAGTGAGGCCGACCGCCAGCAGCAGCCCGCCGACAAAGGTCTGTGCGGCGCGTCCCGCAAGCAGATTGACGACCGCGGCCGCAGCGATCGTATAGGCCCAGACGGCGACCGCAGCACCGAGCCCGGTGCCGACGAGCAGCGCGACGATGACCACATGGAAGTGGATCGCGATGAAGATCCAGCGATTGCGCGGCCGCGCCGCGTAGAAGTCGTTGGTCGAGGGCGTGAAGTTGGCGATGCAGCCGGCGGCGATATCGAGGACGAGGACAAGCGCCAGTGCCGCCCGCCACCAGGCAAGGCCTGCCAGCATCTGGCCCGCCGACAGGGCAAAGGTGGCCGCAACACCGACACCGAACAGGAGGATCGCCAGCAGATAGGCCGGCGGCTGCTATTCACCGAACATGTCGTGAAGCTGGGGATGTATGCGAAGAGATCTCATGAAGGCCACACCGCCACACTGAAGAGTTGGCCACTGTGAGCAGACGCAGCCAGGGCGCAAGCGGCTAACCGTAACGCGCGGCCGGTTGCGACCTTGGCCTGCACCTGTTTGCGGACACCTGCCTGCAAGCCGGTTGCCCCTGTTAGCTTGCGACCCTCTTGACGGCCATCATGATCTCCGCGGCGCTCGGGAACACGCCGAGTTCGTCGGGGCCGAACCGCGCCTCGATCTCGCTCCAGCTGATGATGCCGGCTGCATCGACCAGGAAGTGGCCGACCAGTTGCGTTCCGTGTTCGGCAAAGATGCGCAGATCGGTCTCGTCCGGCTCGAAGCCTTCGCGTGCATTGAGCAACTCATTGGCCTGCATCGGATGCATCGGTTCGGCGAGCTCGCCTGTCGGGTTGATGCGCGCTGCGGCGAAATCGGCAGGCCGCGTGCGATGGGGCCATTCCGGCGTCTCCGTGCTTTCGGGCGGAAGCAGCGCGGCCTGTGGCGCGCCGAAATCCCTGTGCGTCTGGCAGTCCGGATCCGCAAGGACCGTGACCGGCGTCGGCTGGAAGCGGAAATAGAGGCGCGCCCGCTCGACCGGGGTGTTGACCACCGCCAGCGTTTCCACGCCGACGGCACGCAATGCCGGCTCGACGGAGGAGAACTGCCGCATCTGGCGCCGGCAGAACGGGCAGTGCAGGCCGCGGAACAGACCGATCAGAAACGGCCGGCCGCGAAGGCTCGCAAGCGAAACCGGATCGTCCCGATTGGCGCTTGCAAGCTCGAAGGCGGGTGCGGGTTGTCCCGGCTGCAACGGCTGCACTCTCCGGTCTGCCATCTGCTCCCCCAGTCGACGCCCCTGCGCCGCTCCGTCCCTGCCCGTGAATTTCGCTCCCATTGCCGCCCGCCCCGAGGCCGGGCCATGGCGGAAGATAGCCCACCCTATCACAGGTGGACGAACGGCCCACGTCGAATGGTGATCTGCATGGCGTTTTGTGCCGCCGGTGCTAATCGAGCCAGTCACCCAGCAGCTTCGCGAGCGCCGCGACACCCTGACCGATCTGCGGCACTTCGAGGCTTGCATAGCCCATGACGACGCCGGCGCGGTCCGGGCGGTGACCGGCTTCATCGGCGCCGTAGAGGGGCGAGATCGGATAAAGGCCGATGCCCGCTGCCCGCGCCCGCGTGATCAGTTCGCCTTCCTGCGCCCGGTCCAGCCGCTCGAACCAGACGACGACGTGCAATCCGGCATCGGCGCCCGATATCGTCACCTCGTCGCCGAGTTCCGCCTTGAGCGCCGCGAGCAGCGCCTCGCGGCGGCGGCCATTGCTGCGCCGGCTCCGGCGGATGTGGCGTTCATAGGCCCCGCTTGCAATCATCGTCGCCAGCGCTTCCTGCTCGAGAACAGGCGAATGCCGGTCGACGAGCTGCTTGGCGGCGGCGAAGACGGGGTAAAGCGGCGGCGGCATGACGAGATAGCCAAGGCGCAACATCGGCGACAGGCTCTTCGAGATCGTGCCGAGATAGAGAACGTTCTCCGCATGGGCCATGGTCTGCAGCGGCGGGATCGGCCGGATATCGTATCGATACTCGCCATCGTAATCGTCTTCGATCACGTAGGCGCCGCTGCGGTCCGACCAGGCGAGAAGCTCCTGCCGGCGCCGGGCCGAGAGCACGCCGCCGAGCGGAAACTGATGCGAGGGCGTGACATAGGCGAGCCTGACGGCGTCGAGCCCTGCGAGCGCATCGGTCCGCAACCCCTCCCCGTCGACGGCAATCGGAACCACTTCAGCGCCGGCGGCCGCAAACACCCGGCGCGCCATGACGTAGCCGGGATCCTCGATCGCAACGCGGTCGCCGGGATCGACGAGCACGCGGGCGGCAAGATCCAGTCCCTGCTGCGAGCCGTTGACGATGATGATCTGGTCCGGCGCGCATCTGAGCCCGCGCGCCCGCCAGAGATAGGCCTGCAGGGCCGCCCGCAGCTCCGCCGAGCCGCCGGGGTCGTCATAGGCGAGCCGCGGCTGGCGCCGCCGAAGTGCGGCGGTGACCGACCGCCGCCAGGCTTCCGCCGGGAAATCGGCCGCCGACAGGTCGCCATAGCGAAAATCGGCGATCAACCCACCCGACTGCGGCGGCACCCAGGTCGGCCCGTCGCCAAGGGCCGCTCCAAAGCGCGACAGGCGAACAGGGGCTGCCGGTCTCGGCGCAGGCCGGAAAGTCGTCCCGCCGGGGAGCGGCCTGGCACCCTCATGCGCATGCAGCAGCGCCACCCTTGAAGGCGCCCCCTGCCGGCTCTCCAGAAACCCCTCGGAAAGAAGCTGCTCATAGGCCGCGGTCACCGTTGTGCGCGAGACGCCGAGCTCGGCCGCCAGCGCCCGCGTCGATGGCAGCCGATCTTCGGGTCCATAGGTGCCGCCGAGGATCTGCGCCTTCAGCGCCTCGTAGATCCGCCGGGTGGTCCCGCCCCTCGCCTCGTCCTTCTCCGTCACGAACTGGCCCACTCATTTATGCAGAAACTGGATATTCGTTCTGGTCCAGTTTGCATCTATGACAGGACAAGCACAAGGAGCAAGGTCATGTACACACCCCCGGCCTTCAAGGAGGAAACACTGAGCGTGCTGCACGCGATCATCGAGGCCGCATCGCTTTCCACTTTCGTCACCGCAACGGCCGAGGGCCTGCTGGCCACGCCGCTGCCGCTGCTGCTCGATCGCGACGAAGGTCCTTATGGCACACTCTACGGCCACCTCGCCCGCGCCAACCCGCAAGGGACGACCGCGCCGATCGGCGCGGCCATGGCGACGTTCATGGGGCCGGACGCCTATGTCACCCCCTCCTGGTACGCCTCCAAGCGCGAGCACGGAAAAGTGGTGCCGACCTGGAACTATTCGGCCGTGCATGCCTATGGCGAGGTCGAGTTCTTCACCGACGAGGATCGGCTTCTCGATGTCGTCACCCGCCTGACCAATCGTCACGAGGCGGCGCGGCCCGAACCCTGGCAGGTGAGCGACGCACCACCCGCCTTCGTCAAGGCCCAACTTCGCGGTATCGTCGGCCTCAGGCTGCCGATCGACCGCCTCGACGGCAAGCGCAAGTTCAGTCAGAACCGCAGCATTGAAGATCGTCAGGGCGTGGCCGTAGGGCTCGCAGCCAGCGGGCGGCTTGAGGATCGCCGGGTTGCCGAGGAGATTCCCGTCTGACGATCACGGGGGCGCTCCGATTTCCCTTCAACTTTCCCGCGCAAGACCTTAGAACGACTCTCGAAAGAGGCCGCGCATCAGCAGACGAGGTACCCCATGCCATCGCTCGACATTCTCCTCACCTTCTTCGTCACGACAGCGATCTTCGCCTATATCCCGGGACCGGCGATGCTCTACGCCGCTGCGCAGACGATGGCGCGCGGCCGTTTTGCCGGGCTGATGGCCTCGCTCGGCATCCATCTCGGTGGTTACGTGCATGTCCTTGCGGCCGCCGCCGGTCTCTCGATCCTGTTCCATGCGGTGCCGACGCTCTATCTCGCGGTGAAGCTTGCCGGTGCCGCCTATCTCGTCTGGCTGGGCTTCACGCTGATGCGTGCCAAGGCGAGCGGCGACGGTCACCTGCCCGCGGTCGAGGCGAAATCGGCCCGCCGCGCCTTCTTCGAAAGCATCACCGTCGAGGTTCTGAACCCGAAGACCGCGATCTTCTTCGTCGCCTTCCTGCCGCAGTTCACCGATGCCTCCGCCGCCTTCCCGGTGTGGGTGCAGTTTCTGCTGCTCGGCACCATCGTCAACCTGATGTTCTCCTCCGCCGATCTCGTCTGCGTGTTTCTCGCGGATGCGGTCGTCGTCAGGATGCGCCGCTCCACCCGGGCCCAGCGCCTGCTGCAGCGCGCCGGCGGCACGGTGCTGATCGGGCTCGGCGCCCATCTTGCCTGGCAGCGGACGTAACCCCACTTGGGCGGCGCATCGAGCGCCGCCGCAAGCCTACCTTGCACCCGCATCACTTGCAGCTATCATGCGTGAACGCCATCGGGGGACACGCGCATGGGAGAAGGCGGCCAACGTATTCGCACCACAGGTGCGGACATCCTCGTCGATACACTTCTGGCAAACGATGTGAATGTCTGTTTTGCCAATCCCGGCACGTCGGAAATGCACTTCGTCGCCGCCCTTGATCGCAAGCCGGAGATGCGCTGTATTCTCGGCCTCTCCGAAGGAGTCGTCACCGGTGCGGCCGATGGCTATGCGCGCATGACGGGTCGCCCGGCGTCGACCCTGCTCCACACCGGTCCCGGTCTCGCCAACAGCCTTGCCAACCTGCACAACGCGCGGCGCGCCCGCACGCCTGTCATCAACGTCGTCGGCGACCATGCCTCCTACCATCTTGCGCTCGATGCACCGCTGACCAGCGACATCGAGGGACTGGCCCGCCCGATGTCGAACTGGGTGCGGCGGGTGAAAGATCCCTCCGACGTGAGGCCGACGGCGGCGGCCGCCTATCGCGCGTCGTTGACGCCACCGGGCGTTGCCACCATGATCCTGCCGGCAGACGCGTCCTGGGGCGCGCTTTCCACCGACGCGCCTGCGCAAAAGGTGCTTGTCGAAGCCCCGCGGCCGGCAAGTGCGGAGACGGTCCGCGAGGTGGCCCGCCTCGTCCGAGCAAACCCGGAAGGGGTCGCCATGGTCTTAAGCGGCGCCGCCGCAAGGGCCGAGAGCCTCGCCATCGCCGGGCGGATCGCGGCAGCCTGCAACGTCCAGCTTTTCAACGAAGTGCTTGTCGCCCACACCCAGCGCGGCCGCGGGCGGGTGGCGCCGCGGCGCATCCCCTACCCGATCGACATGGCGCTCGAAACGCTCCGCGACGTCAAGGTTCTGATCCTCGTCGGCGGACCGGAGCCGGTGGCTTTCTTCGCCTATCCCGGAAAGCCCGGCCGGTTGGTGCCGGAAGGCTGCGCGGTGGTCACGCTTGCCCGCCACGGTGAAGACCTGAAAGGAACGCTCGAAGCGCTGCGCGACGAACTCGGTATCAGCGCCACGCTGCCCCTGCCGATGCCAAGCGCCCCCACAGACGAGGGCGAGCCTTCGGGCGCGCTGACCGAAGACGCAATCGCCGTCATCGTCGCCCATAAGGTGCCGGAGAATGCGATCGTCTGCGACGAGGCGGCCACTTCGGCCCGGCGTTACTTCGCACTTTCGGCCTTCTCTGCGCCGCACGATTTCATCATGCAGACCGGCGGCGCGATCGGCGAAGGCATCCCGCTTTCCACCGGTGCCGCGATCGCCTGTCCCGACCGCAAGGTGATTTGCCTGCAGGCCGATGGCTGCGCCATGTACAATATTCAGGGCCTGTGGACGCAGGTGCGCGAAAACCTCGACATCGTCACCGTCATCTTTTCCAACCGTACCTACGCCATCCTGCATGCCGAAATGCGCAATGTCGGCGTCGAGGAGATCGGCACCAACGCGCGCCGCATGCTGAACCTCGACAACCCCGCGCTCGACTGGGTTTCGCTCGCCCGCGGCTTCGGCGTCGAAGCTGCCGTCGCGACCTCCTGCGAAGCCTTTGCAGCGCTCTTCGATGCCGCGCTATCGCGGCGTGGGCCCTTTCTGATCGAGGCTCGCCTCGTGTGAATTTCCCTGCCGCTTTGCACTGCGTCGAGCACCCGCGCGTCGTAAGGATGATGCCCCTGACCGATGGGATTTACCGGCCTCCTGGCGCGGAAATCACAGGGTAAACGATTGATTTAAATAGGCATTTCACAAAACTTCGGCCGCAAACTTGCGCCCGGAAACTTCTCGCTTATATTAGCGGCGCCCTAGGTTCGCGCTCATCTGTCCGAGTCGCATTTCAGTTTTGGGCCCCCTTCAACCGACAATGTTCTTTGTCGGTGGACCAACGAAGGAGACACTTCATGTCCTTTAAGAAAGACCTAACCAAGGCCCCCGGCGCATCTCTGTCCCGCGTCAATATCGGAGCCGCCATCAAGCATTCGCGTGAAACCGCCGGCTATACGGTCGACGATCTCTCGGTCACGACTGGCCTGACGGAAGTTGAAATCTCAAAGATCGAGCTTGGCGCCGATACCGATCCCGCCAAGCTGCAGCGCATCGCCGCCGCATTGCAGGTCTCGCCGCAGACCTTTACAAGCGCCTGACAAGCGGGGGCGGTGCGCCGAAGACAGCGCGCCGCCGCCTTCTACCCTCGCGCCTCCTGTGGCGACCGGCCGCTTTGGTCGAAATGGCCAGCGACAGCCCGCTTGCCGAAACATCCAAGAATCCGCTCGCCCGCTCTCGAAGCAGCGCCTGCCTTTTCATTCAGCAGCTATGCGTCCGGAGCACCGCGCAACGACGGGTCGCGGCGTGGCTCACGCGCACAGCGTCTGGCTCTCGAGAAGCCGTATCAGCTTGAATAACAAGAAAAATAAATGGACGAAAAACCCGCCATTTCAGGCCTTTGCAGATGTTTTCGCGATCGCTCAAAATCAAATAATTTAATATTTTCATTGAGTTTCAAAAAGTATCGTCTATATATCACCTCATCGAATATTGCTTGTGACCTTTGACACGGCGCTTCCGCGCGGCCAGATCTCCTCTCAAATATCGATCACCGCCAGAGAAATATTTCTGGTAAATTCAGCGATTGAAAGGAAATCGTCATGGCTTCAGGCACGGTAAAGTGGTTCAACGGCACCAAGGGCTTCGGCTTCATTCAGCCCGACGACGGCAGCACGGATGTGTTTGTTCACATCTCCGCAGTCGAACGCGCTGGCATGCGCTCGCTCAACGAAGGTCAGAAAGTGACCTTTGACGTTGTTGCCGACCGCAGAACGGGCAAGAGCTCGGCCGACAATCTCAGGGCCGAATAATTTGTCATTCGCCCTCCTCTGACCACGGATGTACTGGCAGGGAGGCGCTTGAATGACGGGAAGAGGTCGGGGAAAAACCCGGCCTTTTTGCGTCTCAGGGCCCTTTTCAGGAGACCACCATGAGCCGCAAAACCTATGAGATTGGCGACAAGGTCACGCTGAGGGCAAGTGCCGCTCAGTCGACCTTGAACAGCCGTCTTGGTCTGATCGTCGGCCTTTTGCCCAACGATCGTGGCGAGGCGCGCTTTCGCGTAAGGGTCGAAGGCGAGACGTTCGAACGCTGCGTGCTGGAGACTGACATCGAGCATGCCGAGACTTCGAAAGAGGACGCCCCCCAGGCGGCCATCACCGGGCCCTGGCTCAAAAAATTGAGCACCAAACCCGGCAGATAACCGCGGCTACAGGGAAAGCCGCGACCGACAACAGGAGAACATCTTTTGCAGGTACTCGTTAGGGACAATAACATCGACCAGGCCTTGCGCATCTTGAAGAAGAAGATGCAGCGCGAGGGTCTGTTCCGTGAATTCAAGGCGCGCAGCAGCTACGAGAAACCTTCGGAAAAGCGCGTCCGCGAAAAGGCAGAAGCGGTACGGCGCCAGCGCAAGCTGCAGCGCAAGAAGCTCCAGCGCGAAGGCCTGCTGCCGGGACCCAAGAAGGCAGCGCGACCTTCGCGCTGAGGCTTGGGGTCGGCAAAAATCCGCCCGTTTCAGGAGACAGGTCATGACGCCACACCCCAACACGGCATTTAAACCGGCCAAGACCTCCGCGAGCGAGAAGGCCTCCGCCACCGATCACACGGCGAGAGCAATCGTTGCTGCCGAAAAGATCGCCCGCGACAAGAAGACCGAGAAGCTCAAGGCCCAGCGCCTTGAGCGCGCCGCCGCCGAACCGCCTGCGGAGGTGCCCGCAAGCAAACCATCCCGAAAATCGCGCCGGCCGTAATATCGACTGAAACCGAACGCGCAAGCCCGGACATGGGCATAAGGCCTTGCGGAAGCACCGACAGCGCCGCGCGTCTTATCAGACGCGCAAAGGTCGCTGTAGACTTTGAGTTGCTGCATGTCTTCGTCCTTAAATCGAGATCGATTGAAGGAGACATGCAGTAGGAGAGAATTGTCGGAGCGTCCTTTGTGCGTTCAGATGAACGTACGGCGCCCTGGACGCGCCGAAAACGACGTTTCCCGTCAACAGGAGGTGGCTTCATGTCACCCGCTCAGCGGCATCCATTGGCTCCCTCCGACCTGGCAATGCTCGATGGCGTGTTGCGGCGCGCGGGCTTTCATCAGCGCGTCGACCTTGACGATCAAGACAGCCTTCGCCTTGCCGCCGTCTTCCTTGTCAGAAGGTTCCAGGCGGGCGTTACCACCGCGGATATCCTGCTTGCTGAGCTGCAGAACCGGGATGGGCAGCGCACCCCGCGGCAGATTGAAACTGCAAATCTCGAACAGTGGGAAAACGACGGCGGCGCGCCGCAAAGACCCAGCGCGATTACCCGCTACACCGGTGCCCGACGCCTCCCCTGGCCGGGCGCGATATCGCCCCTGAACCCGACACCCCGTCCCGGCAAGGGCCCGAAATCCGGCAAGGCCCCGAAATCCTGATAGGCCCGAAATCCGGACAGGCCCGTAACCCGGACAGGCCATGAGTGCCGGAACGTCGAAGGGATGCCCTTCGAACGGGATCTCCCTTGTGCTGGACACATTTGAGGCGCATCGTTCGACGATCGACACTGGCCGACTTGGCATATCGCGGTGGGGGGGGCTCCCGACCGCCAATTTCCTCCTTTATCGACAGCAGTACGTCCGCGACGTTGCGCGGAGGCGAGAGGCAACCGTGAGCCGAACGGGTGTGTAACGGGTGTGTTCGGGGGCTGAGCAGACATTCTCGCCACAGCGAATTTACGGGCGCTACATTTTACGGGCGCCGCATTGCGCTTGAACGAACGGCGAGGAGCCGCAGATCCCTTACGATTGGACGAACACATGTTCCAGACTCTCACACACAGACTTCGCCGATACGACTACACTCTGGCAGCCATCAAGGCATCGCTCGTCCTGTCCCTGCTCTTCATCACGCTCATGACATTGAGCGGCCTTCTCTGGTGACGGGCGCGGTGAACCCATCGTATCCCGCGACAGGACGCGGCCATCCGCGACTGCACTCCTCCCCGTGTTGCGTTGAATTAGCGATCAGGGGAGAATTGTTTCAAGATTCTCCCGCAGGAGCCATTGCAACAAACCGGCCTCCAGCACCGCGCGCTCAACGGAACATCCCATGGCACTTCACCTCGAAACTCCCCTCCTTGAATCCCGCCCGCTAAGCCTCGCATCCGATTGCTCCATCTGGCTGAAGATGGAGGCGCTGCAGCCGCCCGGTTCATTCAAGATCCGCGGCGTTGGTGCTGCCTGCGAGCACCATGCGCGAAACGGCAAGCGGCGTTTCGTCTCCTCCTCCGGCGGCAATGCCGGCATGGCGGTTGCCTATGCCGGCCGCCAGCTCTCGATCCCCGTCTCCGTCTTCGTTCCCGAAACGACCACCGAACGGGCAAAGGCGCTTATCCGCCAGGAAGGCGCCGAGGTGATCGTCCACGGCGCCGCTTGGGATGAAGCGAATGCCCGCGCGCTCGCATCCGCCGATGCCGAGACCGCTTTCATCCATCCCTTCGACGATCCGCTGCTGTGGGCCGGGCACGCGACGATGATCGACGAGGTGGTCAAGGCCGGCCTCGCCTTCGATGCGGTCGTGCTCTCTGTCGGCGGCGGCGGGCTGCTGTCGGGCGTCGCCGAGGGACTGGAGCGCAACGGGCTCCGGGAAATTCCTATTGTCACCGCGGAGACCGAAGGCACCGCGTCCTACCTCGCCTCCGTCAAGGCGGGAGAGCTGGTGGAGCTTCCCTCGATCAGTGGCGTCGCCACTTCGCTCGGCGCCCGAAAGGTCTGCAAGCGTGCCTTCGAGATCAGCCAGATCCGGCCGGTCGAATGCGTCGTCGTCAGCGACCAGTCGGCGGTCGACGCCTGCACCCGCTTCCTCGACGACCACCGCGTGCTGGTGGAACCCGCCTGCGGCGCCGCCCTGGCCATCGCCTACGAGCACGCCGATCAACTCCTGCGCTTCGAGCGCGTGCTGATGATCGTCTGCGGCGGCGCGACGACGACGGTGGAACGGCTGCAGGCCTGGCAGGCAGTCTGACCTTTGGGCGGCACCGCCGCCCCTTCCCGCGTGCAGTGGGAAGACAGCAGCCAGTCCCCAAGGTGCCGGCGCGATAGGCGCGGACCGATTGGGAGGCGTCCGCCGCCCAACGTTGACCATGGTCTGGCGCTCAGGCAGTCTCTTGCCATGGCAAGAGGCGTGCTGCTCGATCTCTCCGGCGTGCTCTATGACGGCGACACGGTGTTGCCGGGTGCCATCGCGGCGGTGCTGCGGCTGCGCGCAGCTCGCCTCCCCGTCCGCTTCCTGACCAACACCACCCGCCAGTCGAAACGCCAGATCGTCGCTCACCTGCAGCGCCTTGGCTTCGATTGCGCTGCCGACGAGGTGTTCACGCCGGTTGCCGCCGCGCGCGCCTGGCTCAAGGCGAACAGCCACCAGCCGCACCTGCTCATTCATCCCGCGCTTGAGGAAGACTTCGCCGATTGCCGCATGGACGGCCCCATCGCCGTCGTGCTTGGCGATGCTGCGGAGCGCTTCAGCTATGAGGGACTCAACGCCGCGTTTCGCGCCCTGATGGCTGGCTCGCCGCTGCTGGCGCTCGCCCGCAACCGGTTCTTCCGTGATCGCGACGGCGAGCTGAGCCTCGATGCCGGCCCCTTTGTCGAGGCGCTGGAACATGCGAGCGGCATCAAGGCGAAGCTCTTCGGCAAACCCTCTGCCGATTTCTTCCTGGCAGCAGCAGCGAGCATGGGCCTTGACCCGGCCGATTTGGCCATGATCGGCGACGATGCCGAAAGCGATACCGCCGGTGCGCTTGCCGCCGGGATCGGCACCGCGATCCTCGTGCGCAGCGGCAAATATCGCGATGGCGATGAGCAGCGTTTCCAGCCGGCGCCTTCGGCGGTTGTCGACGACATTACGGCCGCCTGCGATCTCATCCTGGCGGCGCAGCGGGACTGACACCCGAGGTACAGCGCCGCGCGTCTTATCATACGCGCAAAGGTCGCTGCAGCACTTTGATTTGCTGCATGTCTTTGTCCCTTAATCGAAGCCGATTAAAGGAGACATGCGGTAGCCGAAACGGAACGGCCCTCTCTTCGGACCTCCTCGCGCCTGGCCCCTGGCGATTACGCATACGCGAACTTATATGCTGGAGTGAACCATAGATTGTTCTGCTCTCAGTCAGGAAGGCAAGCATGCGCGAGACGTTCCTGTTTATCGTTCGGGTCACAGTCGTCTGTGCGGCGACCGCCTTCGGCGCCCTGCTCGGCTGGCAAGGTCACGGCTGGGACGGAGCGCTCGGTTTCGGCGTGGTCGGCTTCGGCGCCGGTTCAGCCTTTGTCGCCTTCCCTGGCTTTTGGCTGGATCTGCTTGGGAGTCTCTGTTTGGATCTACTTCGGTTTCTCTGGGAAGTCGTCTAGGGCGCCGTGCGTTCAGATGATCGCACCAATCACGCTCGAGTGCTTTGGTTCTACAGCGCCGCGCGTCTTATCAGACGCGCAAAGGTCGCTGTAGCACTTTGAAGTGCTGCATGTTTTTGTCCTTTAACCGGCCACGATTAAAGGAAACATGCAGTAGCCCATCTTTCTGTCTCAACTGGTTTCACTTCAGGCAGGATGCTCCAGGCCGACTGCTTGCATCTTGCCGCCGCACGCCGTCAGGCTGCCACCCGTCTGCCTCGACCAATCTCGCGCCGATCCGGCAGCAATGACGCGGTTTTGCAAATGGCCTGCCCACGTCACGAAAAAAGCCGGGGCACTGCCCCGGCTTCCTTCATTCAATCGTTCGATAAGGCTTAGTTCTTCGCCTTGTCGACCAGCTTGTTCTTGCCGATCCAGGGCATCATGCCGCGCAGCTTGGCGCCGACTTCCTCGATCTGGTGGCTGTCGTTGACGCGGCGGATGCCCTTGAAGCGGGCGGCACCCGACTTGTATTCCTGCATCCACTCGGAGGTGAACTTGCCGGTCTGGATGTCCTTGAGGACGCGCTTCATCTCGGCCTTGGTTTCTGCCGTGATGATGCGCGGACCGGTGACGTATTCGCCCCACTCGGCCGTGTTCGAGATCGAGTAGTTCATGTTGGCGATGCCGCCTTCATAGATCAGGTCGACGATCAGCTTCACTTCGTGCAGGCACTCGAAATAGGCCATTTCCGGAGCGTAGCCGGCTTCAACCAGCGTTTCGAAGCCAGCGCGGATGAGTTCGACGAGACCGCCGCACAGAACGACCTGTTCGCCGAAGAGGTCGGTTTCGCACTCTTCCTTGAAGTTGGTTTCGATGATGCCCGAACGGCCGCCGCCGACGCCGCAGGCGTAGGAGAGCGCGAGGTCAAGGGCGTTGCCCGAAGCGTCCTGGTGAACGGCAACGAGGCAGGGAACGCCGCCGCCCTTCTGGTATTCGCCGCGAACCGTGTGGCCCGGGCCCTTCGGCGCGATCATGACGACGTCGAGCGAAGCCTTCGGCTCGATCAGGCCGAAGTGAACGTTGAGGCCGTGGGCGAAAGCGATCGCAGCGCCGTCGCGGATGTTGCCGGCGATGTCGGCCTTGTAGATTTCGGCCTGCAGTTCGTCCGGGGTTGCCATCATGATCAGGTCGGCCCACTTGGCGGCTTCCGCAACCGACAGAACCGAGAGACCGTCGGCCTCGACCTTGGCAGCCGTTGCCGAACCCGGCTTCAGCGCGATGCGGATTTCCTTGGCGCCGGAATCTTTCAGGTTCAGCGCATGGGCGCGGCCCTGGCTGCCATAGCCGACGATGGCGACCTTCTTCGACTTGATCAGGTTGATATCGGCATCACGATCGTAATAGACGCGCATTTTAGTGGTCCTTCCCGTTGTTGTCAGTTGTCTTCGCTGCATGGCGCAGGAGCCATGCAGCAATTCCTAGTGCTGCAGCGGCCTTTGCGCTTCTTGCGAAGCGCGGCGCTGCCATTCCTTGTGCTGCAGCGACCTTTGCGCTTCTTGCGAAGCGCGGCGCTGCAGTTACCTTTTCGTGCCGTAAAGCGCGAGGAAGGACGAAACCGCCTGCTCCGCCTTGCGGCTGAAACTCTTCTTCATCTCGCCGGCCTCTTCGCCGAGCAGCATCTTCAGGTGCCAATCGGAGACGACAAGCCCGTAGAGCGCACCATAGGCCTCGTCGGCATCGTCGAAGGTGAGCAGCCCCGCCTTGCGCCCGGCCTCGAGCAATGCTGCCGCCCGGCGGCCGATCTGCCGGCGCCCGCGCTCCTGCAGCATGTGGCCAAGCTTGGAGCCGTCGCGGCTCGCCTGGCCGATCGCCAGCCGGTTCAGCGCCAGTGACACGTCGCCGGCCAGAACCTCGAGCAGATCCTTGGCAAAAACGATCAGATGGCGCTCCAGGCTCTCGGCATCGAGCGCCCGGGCGGCGACGTCCTGCGTGCGCACCTTGCTCGCCTGGAAGCCGATCATCGCCGAGATCAGGCCGTCGCGATCGCCGAACCACTTGTAGAGGCTTTCCTTGGAGCAATTGGCCGCGCGCGCGATGCCGGCCGTCGTCAGCGCCTTTTCGCCGCCGTCGACCAGAAGACGCAATGCCTGTTCGAGAACGGCGCCCTGACGTTCCGTCAGCCCCTCCCCGGCATTCGCCTCCCTTATCGCCGCAGTCATCTGCACGTCGCCTCGCTCCCGATCAGTACCGTACGGTACGGTTCGCACCCTTCTAGTGAAGCGTCTTGGGAGCGTCAAGACGATTCCTACAACGGGGCGAAATTTCGGCGATGCAGATGAGGATCGGTGCGTACAGAGGCAGAATTTCCCCGCTCTGCCCTCGGCCAGCCTACTCTCCGAGGAGAACGGAGAAGAATGCCTGATTTCGTTTCTTCGCGTTGGCGACTAGGGTGTCGTATCCAAATGCCTGAATGAAAATCTCCTCGTTGTCGCGATATTTGAAGAAGATCTCCGGGTTCCAGTCATTTTTGAAGTCATGACGCTTTAACACTTTCTCAAGTGATGGCGTTTGATCGGCGATAATGAAAGCAAACCGGCGCACAACGCCACGGAACGCGAAGAAGGTTCCGTCAGTCTTAGTTATAGAGCCCTTTTCAGTTGCCTTCTCCAAGGTCTCTATCACCTGCAAGACAGGATCACTCTTCACATTCCCAAAAGTGTAATCATCACGACTAGGACGTTTGAACTCTACGATGGTGATGGTGGTCCCATCGTTGTCACCAAGGACCATGCTGTCATCAAAAAAAGCAATATCAGTGACTTTGTCACCAACGTTCCGACCACCTCCATGCATCGTACGATCGCTGGAAATATAAGGAAGGAAAGCCAAAGCATCATCGATAAGCCAAAGATTATGCTCAAAATAACTAACAGCCACGCTATCAGTGAATCGACGAAACACTAACTCGTGGATGACATCTTCAGGTGTTCTGGTGCCATCAGATTGAAACTTGCGCGCGGCCTCAACCAATTCTATCACGCTTTTTCTATGAAGGACGTATTCAGCAAGTGCTTCTTTCTTGTTTGCATCAAGTGTTTTTGCAAGCTTTTCTATTTTTTGTCGGTAGTCTTCTGGATTCGTCGTAGCATTTGCAATCTGTTTAGTCAGGTCCGTCGATGCCCGGAAACGCTCGATTGCAAGGTCCGATATAAACTCTTCTGCCGACCAGTTATTCGGTTTCGAGGCAACATATTCCGTTACACTCCGGCCCTTTAGGCCGATGCGCAGGATAGGATTCTCTCGTAGGGCGCCGGACAGATCGTGCGACTGTTCGCTTTTAATCTTCTCGATTTGCGTCGCTTCCGATTTCTGAATCACATTGCTGACTTCAGAAACGATCCCCTCGATGGTTTTGGAGGACAGGTTTAGACCGGTTCGCGCATCGTTCAGTCTTGACTCGAATGCCGCGCTTCGAACGACTGCTATGACAATGTAACTCTCATTTTCCTCATCGAGAAAATGAGGCTGCCCCAACTTGTTCGTCAGGTCGCGTGGAGCGCCAACGATGCGGTCCGCGGCTGAGAAGAGAAGGCAATGGTTTCTGAAAGACTTGGTCTTAACAATCTTGGTCAGAGCGTAATGGACAGTCTCGGTTTTTCCATCGATCTCGAATGGAAACTCTCCAGAATCGGATTGAATAAAGACTGAGCCAAAGTGAGCTTTGATGTCCTCCGGGTCTTTATCGTCAAACTGGATCGTAATCTCAGGGAGCCAACGATAAAGAAAATACGGGAGGAAATGGCTGGCTATCGAGTCCTCGACATCTTTCGACTGAAGCTCGCGGATCAATTCGTGCCATTGCGACAGTGGCTGATCGTAAACAACGCAGACGCCGGTCTCATCAAAGGCGGGCTCATCGTCTAAGAAGATGAATTCCTTCTCGCGACGAATGTCAAACTGGAAGGACCGAATGTTCTTGGCAGTAAAAAATTCATATCGGCTAAGATAGATCGAGCGAGCGAATACCTTAAAAGCAATAAATCTGCCGAAACCTCTGCCATGCGCTTTAAGTTTGTATCCAGAAAAAGGCGTCTTGAATGACGTGTAGTTCTCGTCGTTCAGCCCCACGCCGTTATCGTTGATGGTAATTTTGAGCTTGGTTGGGTCATTAGGTTGTTCGAACTTGATCGTGATCTGACCGCGAGCGCTCGCTTGCTCCTCCCCAAACTTGGCCTCAACACCATGCATTGCATTGGATACGGCCTCAAACACTGGGAGCAGGAAGTCGTGTAGCGTCAAGGACAGGTGAGTGCGCGAAAGCACAGCGTCCATGTCCGGCTTGACCAACTCGTCCAATTTTGCTGCTGTCGCGTCCATGTCCCCTCCACCACAACAACTTCTGATACACCACCGAACATATTCGGGTTTGACCCTATGCGACAAGCGGACTCGGCAATTGGCATCCGAATTGTGATCCGCGACAAACTCGGAACTGGAGAAAAGAGAAGGGCTCCACCTACCTCCACCCGCGCATCGTTTCCTCGATGAAGGCCGCCACCGCCGCCACGCTCGGCACGCGCGCCCTCTCCGGATGCATCATCAGGAAGACCGGACGCTCGGCTGTCGTCTCCGGTTCGTCCACCGCTTCGAAGCGGGGGTCGCGCATCGCGGAGACCTCCGGCAGCATCAGTTCGGCGCCGAGCGAAAGCGCCGCCTCCATTAGGATTTCGAGCTTGTCGGCGGTCAGCGCCACGCGCGCAGCCGGCCGCAGCCGGTTAAGCGCCTGCATCTCCGGCACATGGGCAAGCCCCGGACCGTAGCGCACGACCGGGCAAGGCCCCATCCCCTGCCCCTTTGGCCGGAACAGCCGGAAGCGAAGCGTGCCGAGTCTTTTCACCCGCACCGAATCCTCGCCCGTGCGCGCCATGCGGATGGCGATATCGGCCTCGCGCCGTTCGATGCTCAGCATCTGGTTGTCGGCAACGAGATCGAGCGTCAGGCCCGGGTGCCGCTGTTCGAGGCGGGAAAGCGACGGCGCCAGGATGGCGCTCAGCACGAAGCCGATGCTTGTCACCCGTACCTGGCCCTTCAATTCCGCCGTCCGCCGCAAAAGCGTCGCGAGCGACAGCGACGCTTCTTCGGAGATCGTCCGCAACCGCTCGACAACAGAGGCAAGCACCGGCGTCGGCGTCAGCCGGCCGTCGATGCGGTCGAAGAGTGCTGCCCCCACCCGCCGCTCCAGCGCTGCGAGCCTGCGCGACACCGTCGTCTGGTCGACGCCGAGCGAACGGGCGGCCTGGCTCAGCGTCGCGCCGCGCACCAGATGATCCAGCAGCTCGAGATCTGCCCACGTCCCTGCATTCATGCAGATCATCCTCCGAAAACTTCGGGTCACTCTGCATCAATGCAGCCGCTAAGATCAAGCCTATCGACAGACCGCTTTGACGACCCGGTTCACAACGGCCACTTCGACCAACCAAGGAGCCTTCCCATGTCCGATTCCGCCACCCCTTCGCCCGCCGCCCCGGCAACCCTCTTCACGCTCGCCGGCGTCACGCTCACCCCGCCGCCGCTGGGTGAAGCGACGTTGATCCTGATCGACTATCAGAACGAATACCTGGCCGGCCCCTTGCGGCTTTTCGAACCGGAAGCCGCGGTCAAGAAGGCGCGCGAGCTCTTGCTTGCCGCTCGTGCCGCGGGCGCCAAGATCATCCATGTTGCCCATCGCGGTTCGGCCGGCGGCGTGTTCGACCGGGCGCAGCACCGCGGCGCGATCGTCGATGCGCTGGCGCCGCTTGCCGGCGAAACCGTTGTCGAGAAGCCGCGGCCCAATGCCTTTTCGGGCACCGACCTTGCCGAGATCGTCGGTCCGGCCGGCACGCCTATTATCATCGCCGGTTTCATGACCCACAATTGCGTGTCCTCGACAGCCCGCGCCGCCAAGGACCTCGGCTACGGCATCACCATTGCCGCCGACGCCTGCACCACCCGCGACCTGCCCTCGCCGAACGGAACCGTCTCGGCGCGCGCCGTGCATGATGCAGAGCTCGCAGGCCTTGCCGATCACCACGGCGCCGTCGTCGATGTCGCCGCGTTGGTCGCGCCGCGAGGCTGACAAACCAGTCACCCGCAATCGAAACCTCGGGCGTCCACCGATCGTGGACGCCCATTGTTTCCCCGCCGATGAGGAAGATTACGAAAATATAATGATCTCAATGCTTTTCGCCGCGTCTATTCGCTTCTATTTTTGACCTATCCTTTTTTGGCATCGACGATGCCGGTTAGGCGCAAGCGATGAACAAGACAGCCAAGACGGCGCGAGCCGACACCACGCCCCGCGACGACGCGGCCCCCAACGTCACCTTCATTCCCGGTGCGGTACAGAAGCTGAAGCGCAGGCGGCGCACGCGCTCCTGGCTTTGGCTGCCGGTCGTTCTCGCCGTTGCCGGTGCCGGCTATTACGGCTGGGTGCGCTATGGCGAGGAGCCGGCAACGGCTGCCATGGTGACCGATGTGGTGACGCGCGGCGACATCGAAAACAGCGTCACCGCCGTCGGCACGCTCGATGCGGTCAAGTCCGTCGATGCCGGCGCGCAGGTCTCCGGCCAGTTGAAGGCGCTGCATGTCGAGATCGGCGACAAGGTCACTCAGGATCAACTGGTCGCCGAGATTGACCCGGCAACGATCGAGAACCGCATCGAGATCGATCAGGCGGAGCTTGCCAATCTCCAGGCGCAACTCATCTCCAAGAAGGCGCAGCTGGTTCTGAAACAGGCCAATATCGACCGCCAGCGCAATCTCGTCGAAACCAAAAGCGTGGCGCAATCGACGCTCGATCAGGCGATCGCCGATCTCGCTGCGGCTGAAGCCGACGTCAACGCCATCGAGGCGCAGATCCGCAAGCAGCAGGCGACCCTTGCCGGCGACAAGGTCGATCTCGGCTACACCAAGATCTATGCGCCGATGACCGGCACCATCGTCGCCAACCCGGCGAAAGAAGGCCAGACGCTGAACGCCAACCAGACGACGCCGACCATCGTCACCATTGCCGACCTCTCGACCATGACGGTGAAGGCACAGGTTTCGGAAGCCGACGTTACCAGGCTGAAGGTCGGCATGGATGCCTATTTCACGCTGCTCGGCCAGCCGGGCAAACGCTTCGTCGGCAAGCTCCGGCAGATCCAGCCGATGCCCGCCACCGCCAACAACGTCGTGCTCTATTACGCGCTCTTCGACGTGCCCAATCCAGACGGCGAGCTGATGATGTCGATGAGCGCACAGGTGTTCTTCGTGCAGGCCGCCGCCAAGGACGTGCTGATCGTGCCGAGCGCCGCCTTGAGCCACCCGGCCAAGGGTACCGGCGAAGCGGCCGGCCAGGGCAATGGCCAGGCGGGCGGCGCACGGGGCGAAGGCCGCAAAGCTGAGGTGACCGTCGTCACCGCCTCCGGCGCGATCGAAACGCGAGACGTCGAAGTGGGTATCCGCAACCGCGTCAGCGCCGAGATCAGGAGCGGCCTTAAAGAGGGCGAGAAGATCGTGGTCAGCACCGGCTCCGGCAGCAGCGGCAACGCCCGTGACAGCCGCAGCCAGCGCGGCATGCGCATGCCGCCGATGTTCTGAGGCTGGCCATGTCCCCGCTCATCTCGCTCAAGCACGTCAGCAAGACCTATTTCAACGGCGATCTCGCCGTCGAGGTCCTGCACGGCCTCTCGCTCGACATCGAGGCGGGCGAGTTCGTGGCGATCGTCGGCCAGTCCGGCTCCGGCAAGTCGACGCTGATGAACATTCTCGGCTGCCTCGACCAGCCGACCGGCGGCGACTACCTGATCGACGGCGAGAGCGTCGCCGATCTCGACACCGATGAGCTGGCGGCGCTACGCCGCCGCACCTTCGGCTTCGTCTTCCAGAGCTACAACCTCATCCCGACGGCAAGCGCCAAGGAAAATGTCGAGGTGCCGGCCGTCTATGCCGGCATGTCCGCCCGCGACCGGCACGACCGCGCCGAAGCGTTGCTCGAAGCGCTGAAGCTCGGAGAGCGCCTCGACCATCGGCCGAACCAGCTCTCCGGCGGCCAGCAGCAGCGCGTCTCCATTGCCCGCGCCCTGATGAACGGCGGCCGCGTGATCCTTGCCGACGAGCCGACCGGCGCGCTCGACAGCCAGAGCGGCTCGGACGTCATGGCGCTCTTGCGCGACATGAACAACCAGGGCCACACGATCATCGTCATCACGCACTCGCGCGAGGTCGCCGAGCAGGCCGACCGGCTGATCGAGATCCACGACGGCCGCATCGTCGCCGACCGCGCCAAGAAGAGCCGCAGCAACGCCGAAGGCGCGGCAGCGCTTGCCCACCATGTCAGCGAGGGTTCGGCGGCGATCGCCGATGTCACCGAAGCGGTGAAGATGGCGTTCCGGGCGCTGAAGTCCAATCTCTTCCGCACCATCCTGACGCTGCTCGGCATCGTCATCGGTGTCGGCTCGGTCGTCGCGATGCTGGCGATCGGCACCGGCGCGCAGGATTCGGTGCTGAGCCGCATCTCCTCCATGGGGTCGGACCTGCTCGTGGTACGCCCCAGCATGGCGAATTTTCGCGGCAGCGCCGGCGGCAGCAACGTGACGCTGGTACCGGCCGATGCCGATGCGATCCTCGAAGTGCCGAACATCGCCTTCGCCGTGCCGGAGATGACCAGCAGCGTCACGCTTCGCCACGGCAATATCGACTACCAGACGACCGCCAACGGCACCGTGCCCCAGTTCACGACGGCAAAATCCTGGAAAATGGCGAGCGGCGAGTTCATCAACCAGAACGACATGGACGCTTACGCGCCGGTCGCGGTTCTCGGCCAGACGGTGGTGAAAACGCTTTTCCCCGATGGCGACAATCCGATCGGCCAATATGTGCTCGTCAACAAGATCCCCTTCCAGGTGATCGGCGTGATGGCGGAAATGGGCGCAACGTCTTTCGGCAACGACCAGGACGACGTGGTGCTGGTGCCGTTGACGACGGGCAGCATCCGCCTCTTCGGCCAGCGCAACATCAGAACCATCACCGTGCAGGTGAAGGACGGCTCGGCGATCGACATAACCCAGCAGACGGTCCAGGCGCTGCTCGACCAGCGCCACAAGCGCCAGGACACGCAGATCACCAACATGTCCTCGGTGCGCGAGGCCTTCACCGAGACCTCCAACACGCTGAAGCTGTTCCTGGGTTCCGTCGCCGCGATCTCGCTGTTGGTCGGAGGCATCGGCGTCATGAACATCATGCTCGTCTCGGTCAGTGAGCGCACCCGCGAGATCGGCGTGCGCATGGCAACCGGCGCCCGCCAGCGCGACATCCTGCTGCAGTTCATCATCGAAGCACTGGTCGTCTCGGCGATCGGCGGCGCGATCGGCGTGCTCCTCGGGCTCGGCACCGGCGCGCTTGCCGGCCAGTTCGGCATGCCCGTTTCCTTCACCCTCGGCCCCGTGGCGCTCGCGTTTACCTGCGCCTTCCTCACCGGCCTCGCCTTCGGCTTCCTGCCCGCCCGCAACGCCTCACGCCTGCAACCGGCCGTGGCGCTGAGTGCCGACTAAAGCGCGGCGCGCAGCCCTCAACAGGGCCGTGGACAAATCGAGTGCTACTACCGAAGATAGCAACCGGGCAACCGGGATGATTCGCGATGTGGAAAGCGTTTGCAGTACTTTACGGGCTGATTTTCATTTTTCTCCTGTCATTGGCTTTTGTCACGTTGCCACCTGAAATAGCACGCCAGCTGTCGTCTGCCGACCGAGCGCAGTTCTATGTAGGTCTGGTCGTGGAATTTGCGGTCACAATAGGGCTGTTTGCCTACGCCTTCGACCTGAAGATCCCGCCCTTTCCGCTGTGGCGGCCGTTCAGTTGGTTTCTCGCTGGCTGGTGCCTCTACACCTCACTGGCCAAGGTTTGGGACCTCGTCTCACTCATCACCGCACCCCAAGGCGGAGACGAAAGTCTCTTGTCAGGTTTTTTCGGTTTGTTGCTCTTGCTTCTGCTCAACTATTTCGGTTGGCTCGGCGTCTGGCGTTATGCTGGCCGCGTGAAGCAGCAGCCGGCCTCCATGAGCTGACAGCAGGCGCGCCCGCCGCGCGTACTGCATTCACGTCAACGCGCGAAGGTTGCTCGCACCGGCGAGAAGGAGGGCGATCTCAGACACGCTTGGCCTCGTAGTGACACGCGTCTCGCTGGACGATGGACAGGCCGCCTGTCACCACCCAGGATAGAACCAGCGTAAACCGGGGATGATTCGCGATGTGGAAGGCGTTTGCGGTTCTTTATGTGCTTGGCTTGGTTTTCGGCCTGGTAATCGCCGCCAACCTGCTGCTGAGTTCATGGGGGCAGATGGCGTTGGCCATTGTGATCCTGGGCGGCGTGAGCACGGCCATCGCAACGCTCGCGGCAATCGGCCTCGTCTCCTATGCCTTCAACCTGCAACTCCCGCCCTTCGGTCTCTGGCGACCGTACAGCTGGCTTCTCGGCATCCTGCTCGGCGGCCTGTCGTTGATCAGCGTGGTGCAATTCGTCGCCCGGTTCGAAAGGAGCGATGATCTCACCAGCCTGCTCTGGCTTTCCCTGTCGCTTCTCGTCAATTATTTCAGCTGGCTCGGCGTCTGGCGTTACGGTCGCCGGATGAAGGCGGTCGCGGGTTAGACCACGAGGGAAACGGGCTGTACCCCTTCGTCACGACAGGAAAGACATGTTCAACCTCGTCCTCTACAGCGATCAGTTGTCCCCTGCATGCGCAGCGATCGACCTCAGGCTCGTGGAAATGCTTGAGGCGCTTGGGCCGGGACGCCGCATCGCCTATGTAGCATCCGGCCCGGAGCCAGACCGCAGCTTCTTCCTTGCTGCCCGGTCCTATTACGGCCGATACGGCCTCGACCTCGCGCTGTTCTACGATCTCGACGAGCCGCATTCGCCAGACGACTTCGCCGCGCTTTTCGCCTGCGACGCCATTCATCTTGCCGGCGGGCATACCGGCGGATTTCTCGAACGTCTGAAGCAAAGCCGCATGCTCGGCCCGATCCGAGACTGGGCGCTCGCCGGCGGCATTCTGATCGGCGTCAGCGCCGGCGCCATTCTCTTGGCCCCGACGATCGCGACCGATGCGCTCTTCATCGGCCGGAGGCCCGCTGACATAGTCGACGGCGACGCGCTCGATCTCGTGCCGTTCGAGTTCTTCCCGCATCTCAGCGACGACGACACCTACCTGCCCGCGCTCATTCGCTACAGCACAACGACGGCGCGACCGATCGCTGCCTGCAACGACGGCGACGGCATCGTCGTCACAGGCGGGCAGATCGAATGTTTTGGAGATCCCGTGTGGATCGCCGCTGGAACCGTGCAGACAGCGGGCGATATCAGGCTCGACGGATTCTCGATATCCACGGCGTGACATGGCAGATCCTGAGATCCTCTCACACCGAAGGCAACATCCGATGCGCGAGCACGAGGAGCTGCGGGCCATCGTCCTCAAGAGCCCGCTACTTTCTCCGATCCTCGCAAACTGGGAGAGGATTGCCTTGCCGGATGGCTGGCTGGTGGCCGGGGCAATCGCGCAAACCGTCTGGAACCACGCTTTCGGATTGCCGCCCACGCACGGCATCAGCGATATCGACGTCGTCTATTTCGACCGTGACGACCTTTCCGAAGAGGCGGAGGCCGCGCACGCCGCCCGGATCGCAAGCCTGTTTGCCGGCTTGCCGGTCCGCATCGATGTCAAGAACGAGGCGCGTGTCCATCTCTGGTACCGGGAGAAATTCGGCAGCCCGATCAAGCCCTATAGCTCGATGGAAGAGGCCATCGCGACATTCCCGACCACGGCAACCGCCGTCGGCATTCGCCCGTCATCGCGCGGTCTGGACGTATGTGCGCCCTTCGGCCTTGGCGACCTGTTGGCCCCCATCGTGCGGGCCAACAGGAGCCAGATCACGCGCGAGATATACGAGCGGAAAGTCGATCGCTGGCGCGCCCTTTGGCCGGGCCTCACCATCGAAAGCTGGGATTAGCGTCGGATTGAGTCAAGGCTTTCACGCGTTTGGCCGGCGCCCCTCGCCCCACCGCCTCAAGAGGCGAAATCGTCGCCCATACCTGCAGCGCCTACATCGCCCCTGCCCGCACAGCTTCGGCATGCCGTGTGGGCATTGCGCTTTCTCGCGCTCGCACCGGGGCTGCCTTGCGCCTTCCAAGCTGCGCCTCGGCCTGTGTGATGCCGATGTCGGCAAGGCGCTCCGCGTCCAGTTCGCGCAACTGCTGCAACTGCCAGTACCGCGACTGCGGCGAGGCGACGAGATAAAGGCCGATTTCCCGGAACATGTCGAACACCCATGTTTTGTTTCTCAGCATGGGCACAGTCTGCGCCTCGACATTCCATAAAAGAAGCTTAGCTTTCATATCCAACGCATAAGAGAAACTTTGATATGAGCGCCCTCAATCTCGATTATCTCAAAACCTTCGCGCTGGTCGCCGAGCTCGGCAGTTTTTCTGCCGCCGCAGAGCGCCTGGGGCTGACCCAGCCGGCGATCAGCCTGCAGGTGCGTGCGCTGGAAAAACAGCTCGGCGTGCGCCTGGTCGAGCGCGTCGGCCGCACGGCAAGGCCAAGTGCCGCCGGCGAGGAACTGCTTGCCCATGCCGGCCGCATCGAGGCTGCAACCAGCCAGGCCATCGAAGCGGTGGCGCGCCATGCCAAGGGCGTTCTTGGCCGGGTGCGGCTCGGCACCGGCGCCACCCCTTGCGCCTTCCTGCTGCCGCCGCTGCTTGCCGATCTGAAGCGCCGCTTCCCCGACCTCGACATCACGGTAACGACCGGCAACAGCGCCGACATCGTCCGGGCGGTCGATGAAAACCTGCTCGATATCGGGCTGGTCACCCTGCCGGTCACCGGCCGCATCTTCGATGTCGCGCCGCTCTTCGACGAACGCTTCGTCGCAATCGCCCCTCTGGGAACCGATCTCCCCGAGAGCGTGACCGCAAAAACCCTGGCGAAGTACCCGATGATCCTCTACGAACCGGGCGCCAACACCCGCCGGATCACCGATGAATGGCTGGCGTCGGGCGGCACCGACGTCAAACCGCTGATGTCGTTCGGCAGCGTCGATGCGATCAAGGAAATGGTCGCCGCCGGCCTCGGTGCTGCCCTCGTTCCGGAGATCGCGCTGCGCGCCGGGGATCGCGAACGGCTGGAGGTGCGGCAGGTTACGCCGCCCTTCTCACGCCGCTCCGCCCTCGTGCTTCGCCGCGACAAGCGGCTCGACCGGGCGCTGCGCGAAACGCTCAATGCCCTGAGGACGCTGGAGAACCTGGACGAGGACTAGTGGGAGTTGGACAGGTCACGGAGACCGCCAGTCCCTATCGACGCCGCCTCTCGGGGACGGCACTGTTCGAGATCACGCATTGCACCCAGTTCCCGCAAGAGTTTGAAGCCCACGTAATCACTGCGCGAAAACTGCCGACGGTAGTAGCAGTCCCAATAGCGCATCACCCGATCACACGTGAGCATATAAAACACCGGGTTCGCCCTGATAAATGCCGAGACGACGTCCCGCTCCAGGTCGGGTAGAGCCGCGTGGATATCCCGGATGATTTCGACGACGTATTCGCCGATCAGCGCGATTACGAAGGGAATGGACCAGGGCTGATTGATGCGAAGGACTTCTTGCAGAGCGGCCTGGCGTTGGAAGCCGTCCGTGCTGCGCGTGAGCAAGCAAAGGGCCATCTGCCGCTCGAACAGGCTCAGTCCCGGGAACTCCGGCCTTGCCGATAGATGAACTCGGTTGGGTATGCGCAAGGTCTCGCCGAGAATGTTGACCGAAAACTGGCCGGATACATAGTCGGAATTCAACCTGAGTGCCGAAACAGCATTCACGGACTGACAGCGAAGTGCGATCGGGAAAGCCTCAGGAAACGTCTTTTCCACCATCAATTAATTCCAGCCCTACAAATGCCGCACCTCGGCCGGCATCGAACCCCAGTTGTTGTTGAGCCCATCGCAATAGGTCACGGGGGCTGAGACTAACTCGTCGATATCGACGCCATCGAGGCAGGCGACGTTGATGTTGTAGTAGGTCTCGTCGGTCATGTTCGGCGCGTCGATCCGCTCGAATGGCCTGACGCCGCACTGGCTGCAGAAGAAATGATGGGCGACCGGGTTGCGCCCGCGATAGTCCGTCAACGCCTCTTCGCCGGCGATCAGGCGGAAAGCCTCGGGCTTCACCACCACCGACCAGAGCCGCATCTTCACGCAGATCGTGCAATTGCATTTCCCGGTGCCGGCGCTGATGTCCATGTCCGCCTCGATGCGCACCGCGCCGCAATGGCAGCTCCCCCGATAGGTCTTCAGCATCCCGTTCCTCCCTACCCCTTTTGTCGGCCGCGACTATGCCACCGGCCCCGCCGATTGAAAATCGTCGTCCCTCAACCGTCTTCCGAATTGGGTGGGCGGAAATCGGGTGGGCGCTGCCGTCCGCCGGCTGTAGCCAGGGCGCACTTCAACCAGGAGAAGGGATAAGACCATGACCATGCTGCAAGACAAGATCGTTATCGTCACCGGTGCCTCCTCGGGCATCGGCCGCGCGGTCGCCAAGCTCTTCGCCGCCGAGGGTGCGAAGATCGTCGCCAATGCCCGCGGCGAAGCGCAGCTTGCGGCCGTTGTCGAAGCGATCCGCGAGGATGGCGGCGAAGCGATCGCCGTCAGCGGCGACGTCACCGAGGAAGCCACCCATGTCCGGCTGGTGGAAGCCGCGCTTGAGCATTTCGGCGGCCTCGACATCGCCGTCAACAATGCCGGCGCCGTCAACGTCATGAAGCCGGTCGCCGAGATCACCGCTTCGGAATGGCAGCAATCGCTTGCCACCAACCTCACCTCCGCCTTTCTCGGCGCCCGCCACCAGATCCCGGCGATGCTTGCGCGTGATGGCGGATCGCTGGTCTTCACCTCCACCTTCGTCGGCACCAGCGTCGGCATTCCCGGCATGGCCGCCTATGGCGCGGCGAAGGCCGGACTGATGGGCCTCGTAAAGGGCATCACCGCCGACTATGGCGCAAAGGGCATCCGCGCCAACGCCCTGCTCCCGGGTGGAGTCGATACGCCGGCGGGCGGCAGCAAGGAGCAGAAGGAATGGGCCGCCGGCCTGCATGCGATGAAGCGCATTGCCCAGCCGGAAGAGATCGCCCAGGCAGCCCTCTTCCTCTCCGGCCCGATGGCAAGCTTCGTCTCGGGTGCGGCGCTATTTGCCGATGGTGGCAATGCTGCGGTGAAGTGACGGTCGCGACAGTCTTGTGCGCCGNACGTTGCCCCGGCGCGAACCAAGCGCGCGGCGATACCGTGTGTCCCGAAGCGACGCTACCCCAGCGGTATCTCCGTCGTCTCCTTCCCCGTGCGGATCACGAAGGCCGTATAGTAGCGCGCGACATTGCTCTCTTCGCGAAACAGCCGCTCGGTCAGCGCGTCGAGCTCGTCCATGTCCTTCAGTCGCAGCATCAAAAGCGCGTCGGTCTCGCCGCTGACGCTATAGGCCTGGACGACCGCCGGCTCCTTGGCGGCCATGTCGAGGAAGCGGCGCACGAATTGTTCGCCGTGACGCTCGAGCTCCACGGTAATGATCGCCTTCATGGTTCGCCCGGCCCTTGCCGGATTGAGGACAGCGACGATCCGATCGATGACGCCGGCCTGATGAAGCCGCCTTATGCGGCGCAGGCAGCTCGATGGCGACAGGCCGACTTCAGCCGCAAGCTCGGCATTGGTGCGCGAGGCATCCTCCTGCAGCAGCCTCAGAAGCTTGCTGTCGATCTTGTCCATGCCGAATCCTCCCACTTGTGGCGCCGTGCAATTTTATTGCATGAAAGTGCATATTTTGACCACAACTGCGAAGGGCCTCGCGCTAGTCCTTGGACAACACATTCAAGGAGACACCGTCATGGCCGTTCACATGATTTTCTACCGCAAGACGCTCGCCACACTCGAAGTCTACTTTGACCTGGTCCGCATCATCGTGCCGGTCACGATCGTTACCCATGTGCTGCAGGAACTCGGCGTCATCCGCGCGGTCGCACCCGCCTTCGAGCCGCTGATGACACTCGTCGGCCTGCCGCCAGAGCTTGCCTTCGCCTGGCTGACCGGCCTGCTTGTCGGCATCTGGGGCGCCGTCGTCGTTGTCTTCGCGCTGGTCCCGGTCTCGGAGCTGACGACTGCCGACATGACCGTCTTTTCGGCATTGATGCTGGTGGCGCATGCCATCCCGATCGAGCAGCGCATCATCCAAAAGGCCGGGCCGAGCTTCCTCGTCACCGGAGCATTCAGGATTGGCGGCGGCCTCGTCTTCGCGGCATTGCTACACCAAGTCTTCGCGGTAACCGGATGGCTCACCACGCCGCTGAATCCCACATGGATACCGGTCAACGAGGGCTCCGGATGGCTCGCCTTCGGCTTGAGCACGCTGAAGACGCTCGCCACCATGCTCGTGGTGCTGCTCGCCCTGAGCTGGACGATCGAGATTCTGAAGCTCGTCGGCATCCTCGGCTGGCTGAACCGGGGCATGGCGCCACTCTTCCGTCTCGCTGGCATAAAGCCTGAAACGGTGCCGTTTGCCGCCGTCGGCGTGCTCCTCGGGATCTCCTATGGTGGTGCGCTGCTGATCCGCGAGGCGCGTGTGGCCAAGGTGGAGCCGCGCCAGGTCTTCCTCGCCTGCGTCTTCATGGGTTTTGGCCACAGCCTGATCGAAGACACATTGGTGGTCGTCGCGCTGGGCGCGGATTTCACCAGCGTCTTCGTCGGGCGTCTCGTCTTTGCCATCGCGGCAACGGCCATCGTCGCGCGGGTCATTGGCTCGGCGCCGGACGCCGTGTTCTTCCGGTCCTTCTTCCGCAAGGACGGTACCGAACCTGCCCTATCGGAAGCGTAGCGGCCAGGGAAGGCGTCCGGTTCACTCCGCGGCGACCTCGGCAGGCACACCCGCCTGCCCCGCCATCCGCCCAAACGTCGCGCGGTAGGCGGCAGGTGTCGTCGAAAGCTGCTGGCGGAAGTGGTGGCGCAGCGTCTGGGTCGAGCCGAAGCCGGAAGCTTCGGCCACCTGCTCCATGCCGAGCGCGGTTTCCTCCAGCAATTGCCGGGCGCGCGAAAGCCGCTCGTTCAAAAGCCAGCGCGCCGGCGTCGTGCCGGTCGCGGCCTCGAAGCGGCGAAGGAATGTGCGCTCGCTCATGCCCGCCGCCTTTGCCAGCACGGCGATCGAGAAGTCTTCACCCAACCGTTCGCGCATGCGATCGAGCAAGGGCCCGAGCCGGGCGCTCTCATGCACATCAGGCACCGCCCGCTCGATGAACTGCGCCTGGCCGCCGTCGCGGTGCGGCGGCACGACCAGGCGGCGAGCCACGCGGTTGGCCGCCTCGCTGCCGAAATCGCGGCGGATCAGATGCAGGCAGAGGTCGATGCCGGCGGCACTGCCGGCAGACGTCAGCACCTGCCCGCTATCGACATAGAGCACATCGGGCACCACCTCGATGTCAGGATATAACGCCCCAAGCTTGTCGGTATAGCGCCAGTGGGTCGTCGCCCTCCGGCCCGAAAGCAGTCCTGCCGCCGCCAGCACGAAGACGCCGGAACAGATGGAAAGGACGCGCGTGCCGCGCTGATGCGCATCCCGCAGCGCCTGGCAGACTGCCTCCGGCACAGGTTGGTCCGCGCCGCGCCAACCGGGCACGATGATCGTGCCGGCCTCGGCCAGAAGCTCGATGCCGCCATCGGCCACAAAGCGCACGCCGCCGGTTGCCCTCAGCTCGCCGGGATCGACCGAGGCGACGGCGAAGCGATACCAGTCCTCGCCCATTTCCGGCCGCGGCAGGCCGAACATCTCGACGGCGACGCCGAACTCGAAGGTGCAGAGCCCGTCATAGGCGAGTGCCACGACGAGCGGATTTTGGAGCGATCGGGTAGCGGAAAACGACTTTGGCATGATCTTGAGCATATATGGCAATGTTGCCAACTGCCAGCCCTCATCGGGCGCTGCTACATATCTCTTCGTCAACACGCACCGAGCCAAGGAGAGCCCCGATGAGCTACGTCACCGAAACCCCCGCTGCTTCCCCCGAGATTGCCATTGCCCATTTCGCCGGGCGCCTCAGCGTCGAAACCGATTGCGCCGACGTCGCCCATGCGCTGAAGAGCGGCGAGCAGGATTTCGTGCTCTTGCATGTGGTCGGCTCGGACGCTGCCTATGCCCGCCGCCACGTGCCGGGCGCGATCCACCTGCCCCACCGCGAGATCAGCGCCGAGCGCATGGCCGAGTGGCCTGAAGATACCATCTTCGTCGCCTACTGCGCCGGCCCGCATTGCAACGGCGCCGATCAGGCGGCCCTCAAGCTCGCCCGCCTCGGCCGCCCCGTGAAGATCATGATCGGCGGCATCACCGGCTGGGAAGACGAAGGCTTCGCCTTCGCCACCGGGGCAGCACCGGGCGAAGCGCAGGCCCTGCTCGCCGCCTGAGCGCCGGTCAGCGCAAAATCGCTGCGCACTTTGGACCGCTGGATAATTGTCCCTAAATGGGTTGCTATCCAAAGAATCTGCAGCAAGGCCGGCGTCCCCGCCGGCCTTCAGTAACCCACACCTAACGGGTACCCCCCCTTGCACGAGATGTCGAGATGAACGCATCACCCCTCACCGTCCGCCCCTTCGAACGCCACGACGTGACTGATGTGCTGGAGCTGATGCGCGGCCTTGCAATCTTCGAAGGTTACATCGACAAATTTTTCGTGACCGAAGCGGATCTCATCGAACACGGGCTTGGCGATAACCCGCGCTTCGGCGTGCTCGTCGCGGGTCTCGGCGGTCGTGCAGTCGGCATCGCCGTACACTATGTCATCCCGTGGACCTACGATCTGAAGCCGACGCTGGTGCTGAAGGAACTTTTCGTTGATGAAACAGCACGTTCCTCGGGCGCAGGCGCCGCATTGATCGCAGCTTTGAAGTGCCACGCCGCCAGGATCGGCGCGCCGCGCATCAACTGGACCGTGCTTGCGACCAACGACGCCGCCAAGCGTTTTTACCGACGCGAAGGCGGCAGCCACGATGCGATCTGGGAACCCTGGACGATGCCGGTGGAGATCACCGCGGATGGCGGCGAAAGCTAGCGATCAGCCTGGCCATGGGCCACAAAAATGACGTCTAACCCCGGCAAAGCCTTTCTAATCCGCTTGGGCAGGCCGCCGCGCGGCCCTGCCTAGCTCGAATTGACTACTCAAATGCCACATAAATTTGATTGATTTCAGACCCCGCTTTTGTCACACTGCACCTGTAATTGCACACCGCAAACATACAATCCCCGGAAGAGTAGTATGGTTGCGTTTTTATTGCCGTGCAGTTGCTTTATTTGTTTTTATTGCGCGCCTGAGCCTCCGTTCCCCGCGGAGGCTCAGTTCATTTGAGGAACAGGCAAAGAGAAAGGGCCCCGACCAGTTCCGGTCGGGGCCCTTATATTGACTGCCGCAGGGGCACTGCAGAGGCTACACCGCCCCCTCAATGCCCGCCGAGCACCAGCGTCTGCACCGGCAGCATCAGGGCCTGCATGCGCAGGATCATCGCATGGACGAGGCCCACGGCGTCGACCACGTGCAGATAGGCCCAGCGGGCGGTGCTGATATCGGGCGACTCGAGCTCGTCATGGCTGTTGGTATAGGCATTGGCGATGCAGCTGCTGCCGGGCGGAATGTCCTCGAGCACGCCGGGATAGAGCGGCTCCATGACCACGGTGAGCGTGCCGGGCTGCGAGATCTGGGCGACGTCGATCAGCTGGTCGCTCGCCCTCACCTGGCCGGAGGCGATCACGTCCTGCACGTCGGTGACGACCAAGGGAATGATGGTGAAGGGCTTGCCGATGCAGGTGGCCTCGCCGATCATGCCGACCTTCATCACCTGCGCCTCGATCTGCCCGAAGCCAGCGACCAGCTGCGCCCGGCCGGCATCTTCAGGGACGAGAACGCCCGCTGGCCGCAGAAGCGGATTGACGACCTCGCCGACCCGGAGTGCGAACTGCTGCACCCGGCCGGACACGCCGGCGCGCACGGTGGTCTTGCTAATATCGACCTCCGCCTCCTTCAGGGCCGCTTCGGCGCTCGCCTTTTGCGAAGGCAGCAGTGAAACGAGCTTGGTCTCCAGTGTCTGCTTGTTGGAAAGGACAGCGGTGAGTGCGCCCTTGCGCCCTTCGAGGTTGACCTGCCGACGCTCGATCTCGCGCCGTGCGACGACGTTGGGGTTCAGCTTGTTGAGTTCGACCTGGGTGTCGTACTCGTCCTGAGCCTGTTGCACGGCCGCCTGGGCTTCCACGATCGCGCCATCGGCGGCGACCAGCTCGGTGCGAGCGACGGCGAGCTCCGCTTCCACTTCGGCGATCTGGCGGCGGGCAACCTCGGCGGCGGCTTCCTGTTCGGAGCTGTCGAGCTTGAACAACGGCTGGCCGGCCTTCACCTTCTCGAAGCGCGTCGCATAGATTTCCGAAACGCGCCCGCCGGCTTCCGGCAGGATGGCGACCGTGCGGAACGCCGCGGTGACATTCTTCGTCGACGGGTGGAAGTAGAAGATCAGCGTGATCAGCGAGATCGTCAGGATGATGCAGGCGGTGATGCCCCAGCGCAGTTCGAACCACACCGAATAGATGGTGATCTCCCGCCCGAACCTTTTGCCCTGGACATAGCGGCGGAAGAGATAGTCAGGAAGGATCGTCAGCATCGAGCAAAGCATGAATTCGAACATGGCTCAGGCCTTCCCTTCCATCGACGGCTGATCTGCAGGTGCGGCCGGATGGCTCGCCACCGTCTCGGGCTCGGCCGGCACCGGTTCAGTTGATGCATCCACCTTGCCGGCGATCCTCTCCAGAGAGCGGGAGATCGACGAGAGCGGCGAGGAAAAGTCCGGCAGGTCGATCAGCGCCAGGATCAGCGCCGCGATCCAGAAGATGTTGTTGTGCGTGAGCAGCGAGATCAGCCCCAGCACCGCCACCAGCTCGTATTGCACCTTGTGGCTCTTGTGCGCCATGGTTTCGGGCAGCGAATGCAGCCTGAGATAGAAGGTGCCGAGGGCGAAGATCGCCAGGATCATGAAGACGACGACGACGTTGAACAGGACGTCGCTTTGTCCCGGCGCCGTGATGAATGCCGGCAAATGATGGATTGCAGTGGGATGGATGGCCTCGGACATTACGCCTCCACAAAACGGACTGGACCAAGAGAATCGTACATTAACACACCCCCAAAAAACACAAGTAAAACCTTGCACCTCAGCCGCAACTTGACCTTGCGGCGCTCGGCGCCCTATCAGATCAACGCGCCAGCACTTTGAAATGCCGGAGGTTTCGAGCAGGATCCTTGCCGGCATGCTGTTCCCAAGGTAACGGCAAACGATGCCCGCTCGCCCTATCGCGCGCGGCAGACGACCGCGCTCTTGCCCATTGCCCCGAAGGAGACCGATATGGCCCAGAACATTTACGACAAGCCGGAATTCTTCGAAGGCTACAGCCAGCTCGGACGCTCGGTGCATGGCCTTGCGGGCGCTGCCGAATGGCCGGCGATTCGCGCCCAATTGCCGGATCTGTCGGGAAAACGCGTCGTCGATCTCGGTTGCGGCTTCGGCTGGTTCTCGCGTTATGCCCGCGAGGCTGGTGCGGCCCAGGTGCTCGGCCTCGATCTCTCGGAAAAAATGATCGCCCGCGCCAGGGCCGATACGTCCGATCCGGAGATCGACTACCGGATCGCCGATCTCGATCAGCTCGAATTGCCCGAAGAGAGCTTCGACTTCGCCTATAGCTCGCTCGCCTTCCACTATGTCGAGGATTTCGGCCGGGTGGTCGCCACCATCCACCGGGCGCTGGTTCCCGGCGCGCATTTCGTCTTCACCATCGAGCACCCGATCTATATGGCGTCGCTCAATCCCGGCTGGCGGCTTGAGAACGGCGAGCGCACCTGGCCGGTCGATCACTATTCGGCCGAGGGACCGCGCACCACCGACTGGCTGGCAAAGGGCGTCATCAAGCACCACCGCACGATGGGCACGACGCTCAACACGCTGATATCAACGGGCTTTGCCATCCGCCACGTAGAGGAGTGGCGGCCGACGGAGGCGCAGATCGCGGAGATCCCCGCCCTGGCCGAAGAAGCGCCCGATGATCCTGATCGTGAAAGTGCAGAAGTAGGTAGCCACTTTGGTCCACCCTCGCGTCACGAGCCTGAGAGGAATGTTTCCATCGCCGCGCTGCGGCACGCATGGGTGACCCCGATCACGGCCGCTTCGCGACGGGAAACATTCGCTTTGTCCCAATAGGCCTGTCCGGATTTGGCGCTCGGCCTGGACGTCGTCTCCAACATGTCAGAGAGTGTTTTGTTCACGCACCCCAGGACGAGCGCACGTACCGCCTGAATGCCGCATTCAGCGCCGTGTGCGTTCAGGCGGATTTGGGGCATTTCCTTGAGCTGTTGATCCACACCCCTCAGCAGGAAGGCGGTTTCGTCCCGTGGGAACGCATTCGCCGAGAGCACCTTTTGCAGCCGGGCCCGTTCCGCCGAGTAGCTGATCTTGGGGCAGGACGGCGCGGCTTCGGCAGCCGGTGCACTGAAACCGGCAAGCGTGAAGGCCATGGCATAAAGGCAGCCCAAGCGCTGATGTCTCGTCATCTGGATCCCCGACTCCCTGAAATGAGACGGGAACATAGAGATCAGAGCACCATCCAGAAAGTGCAATTCTGCAGCACTGCACGCCTTTGCCGACGCGCAGCGCTGTCGCCCTTTCGGAGTTGCCGCATGTTTGCCCTCCGGTCGGCTGGAATCATGCGGCAAAGAACCCCTCAGCCCTTCTCCTTCAACGTCTCCTTCTGGGTGATCAGCCGGGCGCTGTGCTGGCCGCTGAGATAGGTCCAGAACCAGCTCCAGGCGACCGCGAAGCGGCTGCGCGTGCCGATCAGGAAGTAGATGTGGGCGATGCCCCAGATCCACCATGCAAGCGCGCCCTTCAGCTTGAACCGGCCGAAATCGATGATCGCGGCGCGGCGGCCGATGGTGGCGAGGCTGCCCTGGTGGCGGTAGCGGAAATCGGCGGGCGGATTGTCGCCTGCAAGCCGCGCGCGGATGACATCGGCCACATAGGCGCCCTGCTGCTTGGCGGCGGGCGCAATGCCCGGCACCGGCTTGCCGCCGTCATAGGTAACCGAAGCCGTGTCGCCGATGACGAAGACATCGGGATGATCGGGTGCAGTCAGATCGGCGCCGACAATCGCCCGACCGGCGCGGTCAGCAGTGATATCAAGCCAGCGGGCAGCGGGTGACGCCTGGACGCCCGCAGCCCAGACGAGCGTGCGGCTGGCGACGAATTCCTCGCCGATCATCACGCCCTCTTCGGTGCATGATGTCACCGGCGTGCCGGTGCGAACCTCGACGCCGAGGCGCTCCAGTTCCTTGACCGCATAGGCCGAGAGATCCTCGCTGAACGCAGCGAGAATGCGCGGACCCGCCTCGACCAGGAGCACGCGCGTTTGCCGCGTATCGATACGGCGAAATTCGTCTGGAAGCGTGCGATGCGCCATCTCGGCGATGATGCCGGCAAGCTCGACGCCCGTCGGGCCGGCACCGATGACGGTGAAGGTCAGGAGCGCTGCGCGGGCATCCGGATCCTCTTCCAGCTCGGCGCGCTCGAAGGCGAGCAGCACGCGGCGGCGGATCGTCGTCGCGTCCTCCAGCGTCTTCAGGCCGGGGGCGAAGGGCTCCCATTCGTCATGGCCGAAATAGGCATGCGTCGCCCCGGTCGCCAACACCAGCGTATCGTAGCCGATGCGCTTGCCGTCCCTGAGAACGACCGCCTTTTCGGCCGCGTCCACATCCGTCACCTCGCCGAGCAGCGTCGTCACCTCCGGCCGGTCGCGCCAAAGGCTGCGGATCGGCCAGGCGATTTCCGAGGTGGCGATCAGCGTCGTTGCCACCTGATAGAGCAAGGGCTGGAAAAGATGGTGGTTACGCCGGTCGATGAGGGTGATGCGAACCGGCGAGCCGGCGAGCCCTTTGACGAGCTGCAATCCGCCGAACCCGCCGCCAACGACGACCACATGATGCCTGTCCTGCATGTTTGCTTCCAGCTGGCTCCCAGCCGGCCTTCTATTGGACATGCCACAAGATTGGGGTTGTGGTCAGCAAGGACAAGCGCAGCCACCTCATGTCACCCTTGCAAAAAGTCAAGAACGGCCGGCGATCAAGGCCTTGTCGCGAAGGTGATCTCGTCGGCCGCGTCCACCAGCACGATCTCGTCGCCGAGCGACCATTCGGCTGCGCGCGCGGCCAGCCGCGCCGGCACCATCGGCGATCGGCCGGGACCGGGCGGCACGTCATAGGTGGCGTGCGCGTCGTTGGCGAGGATCACGGTGAAGCCCTTCACCATTGCCGTGCGGGCCGTCGCCGCCAGGCACATCTCCGAGAGCATGCCGCAAATTGCGATCGTTTCGATCTCTCGCTTCCGCAACAGATCCTCAAGGTCGGTGCCATCGAAACCGTCGTCCTTCAGTTTGCGCACCACCGCCTCTTCCGCCTCCGCCGGATAGAAGAGCTGCCAGCCGTCGGTCTCCGGCTCGTCGGAGGCACCCTCGGGTCCGTCATTCTGCAGGAAGATCACCGGCACGCCTGCCGCACGAGCCTGCCGCAACAGAACCCCGACGGCGCGCTGAAGGCCGACATGGCCGGGCACCGCCTCCGGCCCGGAGATGAAAGCGCGCTGAACATCGACGACCACAAGCGCATCGGCAACGTCGCCTTCGTTCGCGGTGCTCGCCTCGTTTGCCTCATCCGTCATTGATTCTTACTCCGCATAATCGACCGGCACCGCCGTGCCGCTCTTCAGGATTTCCATCGAGATCGAGGCGGAAACGTCGAAGAGCTCCACCTTTCGCACGATCTGCTTGTAGACCACGTCGTAGTGCTCGACGCGCGGCAGCACGACCTTGACGATATAGTCATGGTTTCCCGTCAATCGATGTGCCTCGACGATTTCAGGGATATCGCTGATCGCGCGGCGGAACGTCTCGATCCACTCGTCCGAATGATGCGCCGTCTTGATCAGCGCGAAGACGGTGGTCGGCACGCCCATGCGCTCGCGGTCGAGCACGACGATCCGCCTGGCGATGTAACCCGCCTCCTCCAGCCGCTGGATGCGGCGCGAACAGGCGGAAAGCGAAAGATTGACCCGCTCTGCCAATTCGCCGACCGCGACGCTGGCATCCTGCTGCAACAGCCCAAGCAGCTTCCTGTCTCTCTCGTCAAGCACGCCGATCCCTCCACCCATTGCGATTCAATGCCGTATATATTTGCACAAATTTACCTCTATGCGCAAATTTTTCGCGCCGAACGGCATTCCTCTCGCGAACAAAGCGAACCATTCCGGCGGCTTCGGCCGCATAGTTCTGGCCATCGAACAACGGCGTGCCCGGCGCGCCATAAAGGGAAAGAGGAATGGCGATGCGCAAGATTGGTCTGATCGGCGGTATGAGCTTCGAAAGCTCGGTGGTCTATTATCGCATGGTCAACGAGGCGGTTCGCGAGCGCCTGGGCGCGCTGCACTCGGCCGAGGTGCTGCTGCATTCCGTCGACTTCCAGTCGATCGTCGACCTGCAGAAGGCTGGCCGCTGGGATGATGCCGCCAAGCGGCTTGCCGATGTCGCCCGTGGCCTGGAAGCGGCCGGCGCCGATTGCGTGCTGATCTGCACCAACACCATGCACCTGATCGCAGACGCGGTGCAGGCGGCGGTGAACATCCCGCTGATCAACATCATCGACGAGACGGCGCTCCGCCTCAAGGCCGCCGGCAGCCGCAAGCCGCTGCTGCTCGCCACCCGCTATACCATGGAGCACGGCTTCTACGCAGAGCGCATGCGGAGCCACGGCATCGACATCATGGTGCCGGACGCGGATGGCCGGACGCTCGTCCACAACGTCATTTTTGACGAACTCTGCGCCGGCAAGGTCCTGCGTTCTTCCCGCAGAGCTTTGATCGACCTGATCGACAAGGCCGAGGCGGAAGGCGCGGACGCCGTCATCCTCGGCTGCACCGAGATCTGCCTGACCCTCGACCCCAGGGCCCTGCCGCTGCCGGGCTTCGATTCGACCGCGATCCACGCGGACGCTGCCGTCGAGTTTGCGCTCGAGGGCGCGTTGCTGGCACGGGCTGCCTGAACAGAAACGAGAAACGGGTGCAAACGCAGGGCGGGAAATCCGCCCTCCGCTTTGCGTCCAGTCATTTTCTTGGAAGCGGCTTCAGAAAGATGCGCTCGTAGCTGATGAACGGCGGATCGTCGGCATAACGCGCATTGGCCGCGATGCCGTCCGGATCGCTGGCAACGTCACGACGATAGCGGCGGTAAGCCGCCTCGTCCGGAAAGGTAAAGAGCGCGATGGCGATATCCCCGGCGCCCTCCTCGCCGACACCCGGAAAGCTCGTGCCGATGCCCTCGGGCTTTTCGCGCGGGATGAAATAGCCGTGGTGCGTGCCGCCATGACGCTCGATGAGCTCAACCCAGGTTCGGGCATAGGCATCGAACTCCGTCATCCGGCCCTGCGCGAGCCGGTAGCGGATTTCACAGCTGACGGGACCATCCGGCATCAGGCTTCCTCTCCCTTGTATCCAGATCGCGGGCCGCGAAGGCCGATGCAATTGCCCCAGGGATCGCGCACCTGGCACATCCAGAGCCCCTCCTGGATCGCCATCGGTCCACGATAGAGAGGTGCGCCGAGCGCTTCGAAATGGGCAAGCGCCCGGTCGAAATCCTCGACCGCCCAGTAGACGACGGAACCTGCGGCACCGCTCGCCACCTTCTCATCCGCCTGAACGATTTCGAGATCCACCGTGCCGCCCTTGAGATAGGCGAAGTCGAACGCCTGAAGCCACCGGCGTTCGGCCGTTGGGAAAGCACGCTGATACCAGGCGAGCCCCTCTTCCGTGTCGGGAACATGCACCAGTATGGCCGCCACGCTTTCGGTCATCGCAATTTCTCCATCCCTCCATCCGGCCCTCTCGTTACAGGATTCGCCGACTGCCTCAGGCGGAAATCGCATCCGAGGCGGACCGGAACAGGCCGTCCGGGCGCGCGCCCAACGCCTGCCAATCGCATTCGGCAAGCCCGGCCGACGCGAAGGGGTCGATCAGCGTGCCCGAGACGATCGAGGCGAGCAGCGCCTGCATCGGCGGCGTGCGGGCGATCGTCGCGACCAGCCGGTCGCGCAGCCAGGCGAGCAGCGCCGAGTCCGACTGGTAGAACGGCGTGAAGGCCAGCGAGAGAAGCTGGAACAGCGCGACATGATTGCGCCGCGCGGCAGCATAGGTGGCAAGGGCGCAATCAAGATCCGGCGCGGTCTCCAGCGCATGCGCCAGCGCCGCCACGTCGAGAAGCGCCATGTTGGCCCCCTGCCCGAGCTGCGGGCTCGTCGAATGGGCACTGTCGCCGACGAAGGCGATACGGCCGGAGACGGGCGGGCGCATGGTGCGATGCGCATAACGCGCCAGCGTCAGCTGCTCCCAGTCGGCGACCTGATCGAGCAAGGGCGCACAATCCGGCCAGTAGTCGAGGATACGCGCCTTCCAGCGCTCAAGCCCGGCAATGCGCACCGCGTCCGCATCCGCGACCCTCAGGCTCCAGAAGAAGGCGACGCGCGCCTTCTCGCCGACCCGCGCCCTGCCCGCCGGCAGGATGCCGATCATCACCCGCGCCTGGTCGTAGCGCTGCACCAGGGCGTGAGGATCATGGACGAGCCCTTCGCTGTCGAGCGTCGCCCAGAAGGCACTATAGGTGAGCTCGCGCACTTTGGGCGCGACAGCGGAGCCGGCCGATAGCGTCGAGCGCGCACCGCTCGCGTCGATCACCAGATCATAGGCGCCCACCTCGCACCCCTCTGTGTCCAGAAGCACTGCCTTGGCACCCGCCATTCGGACATCGGCGAGCGTGACGCCAGTGCGAATCGGCAAGCCGGCGGCGACCACGGCATCATGCAGCGTGTTGAAAAGCGCCGCGCGCTGCACCGCCAGCCCGAAGCGGCCACCGGCCAGCGCGTCATAGCGCACGTCGAGAACGGTGCGGCCGGATCTTGCATCGGCGCCATAGAGCCGGTCGATCCGGCTGCCGAGGGCAAGCATGGACGGCAGCAGGCCGAGCGCGTTCAGCACCGTCAGTCCCGTCGGCTGCAGCATCAGGCCGGAACCGACCGGCGAGGCCACGTCGAAGCGTTCGAGGATTTCCACCCGATGACCCTGCCGCGACAGCATCAGCGCCGCCGCGAGCCCCGCCGGGCCGGCGCCCGCAATGCCGATATCAAGTGTCTTCATGGGTCCCCGAGGTGAGTAGGCAGTCGACGAAACTATAGGGAAAATCAAGGCGCTAGCGCAAGTCTACACGAAGGGACACGACGTCGCGCACGTGGTCGACAGCCCCTCATCCCCCTGCCGGGACCTTCTCCCCGCAGGCGGGGCGAAGGAGACTCGTGGCACCCCCTCGCTCCACCTCACGATTTTCAGTCACGACATTCTCGACAGCAGGTCCCGGCTGGGAGCGCAGCCGTCGTCCACGTCCCCTCTCCTCGCCCGCGGGGAGAGGGCTAGGGTGAGGGGCAAACTTCGCTAGCGAAAGCCCGGAACGAGAGAGAAAGCGCCGTATGCGCCAATGATTGGCCCCCACGGCGAATTTCGCGCCTGCAGGGAAACGCCCTACGCCTCCGCGTCGTACACCTCGCGTGCCGCGCGGATCGCTCCGTGGTTTTCCAACGACCAGTCGACGAAATGCTTGAGCAGGCCAAGCAGGGAGCGGCCGAGATCGGTCAGTGCATATTCCACGCTCGGCGGCTGGGTCGGGTAGACGGTGCGGTGGATGTAGCCGTCGCGCTGCAGGTCGCGCAGCGTCTGGGTCAGCATGCGCTGGGAAATGTCGGGGATGAGCCGGCGAAGCTGGGAGAAACGCAAGGGACCGTCGGCCAGCGACAGGATCATCAGCGAGTTCCACTTGCCGCCGATATTGTCCATGACGTCGCGCACCGGGCAGTTCTCCATGTCCATCGGAACGCCGCAGACGATGGCCACGCGCTTGCCCTTCACATCCCCGGTCAGCTTGTTCATAGGCGGTACCCTTCCTGTAACCACAGCAGAAAAAACTGCCTCCTTTACAGCTGTACCGAGATTACGAGATAAGAGCAAGTCTCAAAAAGAGACCATGTGCCGCGCGACCTCCCGGGCCGCCGGCATCAACGACGAGCGAGGAAAGTGCGGGCGATCTCCCGCGGCCATCCCGTCTCAGGTTTAGAGGAAAAGGAAAGACCATGTCCGATACATTGCTCGTCACCGGCGCGACCGGCCAGCTCGGCAAGCTCGTGCTCGACCAGCTTCTCGGCTCCGGCGTCGAGCCGGCGAGGATCATCGCCACCAGCCGTGACACGGCGAAGCTTGCCGACTACACGGCCAAGGGCGTTCAGGCCCGCGTCGCCGATTTCGACGACCCGGCCTCGCTCGACAAGGCCTTTGCCGGCGCCGACCGGATCCTGATCATCTCGACCGACGCGCTGGATCAGCCGGGCAAGCGCCTGAAGCAGCACCTCGCCGCCGTGGCAGCTGCCGAGAAGGCCGGCGCCAAGCATATCCTCTACACCTCGATGCCCAGCCCCGAGACATCGGTGATCCCCTTCGCGCCCGATCATCTCGGCACCGAAAACGCCATCAAGGCGACCGGCATCCCCTACACCATCCTGCGCAACGGCTGGTACATGGAGAACCTGTTCATGGCGCTGCCGCACGCGCTAGAGACCGGCCAATGGTATTCCTCGTCCGGCGAGGGCCGCCTCGCCCACATCGCCCGCGCCGATGCCGCCAAGGCGGCCGCCGCTGCGCTTGCCTCAAGCGGGCGCGAGAGCCGCACCTATACGCTGACCGGCGGCGAGCAGCGCTCGACCGACGAGATCGCGGCCCTCGTCGCCAAGGCGACCGGCAAGCGGCTCGATGTCGTGCACATCTCGGACGAGGCGCTCGCAGGCGGCCTGAAGGGCGCCGGCCTGCCGGACTTCCTCATCCCGATCGTCGTCTCCTTCGATGCCAACACCCGCGAAGGCCATATCAACATGGTGACGAACGACGTGACGTCTCTGACGGGTGCAACGCCGGTGAAGCTCGGCGCTTTCCTGGAAGCGAGCAAGGCGAGACTTGCCGGCTGAAGAAGGAATCCGGTCCGAAACGACGCGAGCCCGGCCATCCGTGCCGGGCTCCCAGATTGCGACGAGGGAGATGCCCAATTGCGTCTTCCGCCCCGGCAGCAGGATCTTGTCAGTCGCCGTCGCCACATTTTGTTCTTGTTATGTTCACTATGATGCGCTATGCATTCCCCACCTTCACCACCGGAGAAAGGGGACATTATGAGCGCTTATTTGACCGTGGGTGCCTTGGACTGCGCCCGCTCGAATGCCTTCTATGACGCAATTCTCGCGACCATCGGATGGAGCAAGCACATAGAGTTTCCGGACTGGCGCGCCTATTCCGAAGGCGGAGCCGGCAAAGGCTTTGTCCTGTGGGTCTGCAAACCTTTTGACGGTGAGCCGGCGACCGCCGGAAACGGCTCCATGGTCGGGTTCATGGCCAAGTCGCCCGCGGAGGTGGATGCTTTCTACCAGGCCGCCATCATCAATGGCGGGGCGGACGAAGGCGCACCCGGGCCGCGTCCGCACTATGGGCCTGACTGGTACTCCGCCTACATGCGCGATCCATCCGGAAACAAGATTTCAGTCGTCTACAACGGCTAGGGTTGCCGTTGCGGACAATACGGGACGGCTTTGCGAAAACGACGTGCACGGACGGATCGCGACCATGCTTTGCGGGTTCCCCTGGGCTTGTTTCCCATTTCCCAGGGGGCTGGGCGGGCCGCGCCTGCCGCACGGTCCGCTCGGATCTTGCCTGACTTAGCGTACGGCCTCCACCGGCAAGGCATCTGCCCGCAGCGCGATCTCCGCAAGCACGAGTGCGCTGACGCCGGCGATAAAGAACCCGGCGGACAGATTGAGCGTCGTGCCGTCGTAAAACGCGCCGAATGCGATCGCAAAAAAGGTCGCGATCAGGCTCGAGCCGGAGGCGATCAACGACGCCCCGAGGCCCGCAACCTGCCCCAGCGAGCGCATGGCCATGGCATTCAGGTTGCCGAAGAGCACCCCGATCGCAAAGAAGGCCGCAAAGCCGAGTACCATCAGCACTGTGAGCGGCGGCCGGCCGGCCCAAAGGGTGGATGCCGCCAGCATCGCGAGCCCCGCCACCGCCAGGCCAATAAAGCCGTAACGCGCCATCGCCTCCGAACCGAAGCGCTGCACGAGCTTGGCATTGAGGAACGAGGCAAGCCCGATGCCGGTCGCCAGCATGGCAAAATACAAGGGGAAGGTCTGCCCGATCCCGTAGGCGTCGAAGAACAGATCCGCCGCGGTGCTGAGATAGAGGAGCTGCGCACCGAAGACGAGCCCGGTCGCCACGATCAGCAGCGCCACGCGCCGGTTTGACAGGATGCGCCGCCCGTTCGACACGAGAAGCCGCGGGCGAAAGGGAATGCGCTTCTCTAGCGGCAACGTTTCCGGCTGGCGCACCACCAGCCACACGCCGAGAAGTCCCGCCGCCGCGAGATAGACCGCAAAGACGCTACGCCAGCCACCGACGGCGATGATCCCTTGCGCGAGCGTCGGGGCCAGCATCGGCACGAGAATGAAGAGCGTGAACATGAACGACATCACACGCGCCATGGCATCACCCTCGAACTGGTCGCGGATCATCGCCCGCGTCGCAATCTTCGGCCCCGAGACCCCGACGCCCTGAAGGAAGCGGCCGAGAATGACCATTTCGAGCGAGCCGGCTGCCATGGCGATGACGGTTCCGAGCGCATAGACGCCAAGCCCCAGAACAAGCGCCCTCTTCCGCCCCATCGCATCGGAAAGCGGCCCGAGCAAGAGCTCGCCAAACGCCATGCCGAGGATGAAAAGCGAGATGATGTGCTGGGTGGAAAGTGGCGGCTGAACGCCAAGATCGGCCCCGATCTGGCGCAAGCCCGGCAAAAGCGCATCGATGCTGATCGAGGTCAGCGAGGTCAGAAGCGCATAGAGAACGATGCGCTCACGGAAACTGGTCTGGAATGTCATTGGCTGCACACAAGGGAAGGAAAGACTCGACCTATAGCAGTCTTACCGCAAGCCTGCGCGTACCAGTCGCAACATCACCCACAAAAAGCGCCGGTTTCTGCAGGTGATATTTTCGGGTCGGCGAGGCTTATGAATTGAGATGTGACGCATCCGCCAGGCTGACAACCGCGCGGTTTCGAAAGAAATCGTCCTGGCGCAGATGCGTGATGCTGCCGGATTTTGCCGGAAAACTCAGGAAGCCCGTGGCGTCGATCGGGATCTTCATCCAGGCGGCAAGCACCAGCGTCAGCGTGAAGCCATGGGTGACGATGATCTGCGTTTGGCAGGGCCGCGCCACGATGGCGTTTACGCAAGGGACGACGCGCAGCGCCACGTCGCGACGGGTTTCCGTGCCCTCGATGCCGCAATCATGGTCGAGCCGATTGTCATCCGGTGCCGGGCTATAGCGCGCATCGAGCCACGCCTGGGGCCTGCCACCCGCAACGCCATAGCTGATTTCCCTGAGATCGGCAGTTTCCATCACCGGCCGTTGGAAGCGCCTTGCTATCGCATCGGCCGTCTGGGAGGCGCGGCGCAGATCGGAGCTATGGATTTCCACGTCCCTTCCGCCAACCAAGGCCACCAGCCGTTCGGCCGTTAACTCCGCATCCTCTCTGCCGCGGGTGGTCAGATCCGTGTCGTACCAGCCACCCACCTTGCCTTCCAGGTGATGGACGGATTCCGTGTGGGTGACGACGAAGAGATCCTTCATGGCATCGCTCGGGTTTCGCAAGACGCTCCTGCCGCGCAAGAACTAAGGCGCAGATGTCGCCTCAGACCTCCTGCCCGCAGGCGCGGCGGAAGCGGCGCACCGTTTCGGCCATACCGTATTCCAGCGCATCGGCCGTCAGGCCGTGACCGATCGAGACTTCGGCAAGGTTGGGGATGTGCCTTGCGAGCAGCGGCAGGTTGGCCACCGTCAGGTCGTGCCCGGCATTGACGTCGAGCCCGAGGCTTGCGGCAATCGCAGCCGTGCGGCCAAGTTCGGCGGCGATCTTCTCGGCCTTGTCCGGGTCGTCATAGCAACCGCCATAGGGGCCGGTGTAGAGTTCGATGCGATCGGCGCCGGTTTCCTTGGCAATCCGCAAGGCCTCCGTATCCTCGTCGCCATCGGCAAACAGCGAAACGCGAAAACCCTTCTTCTTCAGCCGGCCGACGACATTGCCGAGCAGGTTGTGGTTCTTGCGGAAATCCCAGCCGTGGTCCGAGGTCGCCTGCGCCGGATCGTCGGGCACCAGTGTCACCTGCTCCGGCCGATGCATCTCCACGAGGCCGAGGAATTCCTCGTTCGGATAGCCTTCCATGTTGAATTCCGTCTCCGGAAACGCCTGGTCGATCAGGTCGCGGATCGGCTGCAGATCGCTGAAGCGGACGTGGCGCTGGTCGGGTCGCGGATGCACGGTGAGACCGGCAGCCCCCGTTTCGAGCGCGATGCGGCCAAGCGCGGTGACGGAGGGCCACGGCAGATCGCGCCGGTTGCGGAGCATTGCGACGGCATTCAGATTCACGGACAGTTTTGCAGGCATGTCTGAACTTTCCAGAAAGCGGGCCCAAGGCGGGCCCAGACGCAGGCAATGTGGTTGCAATGTTCTACTGCATAATTGCTGAAACCGAAAACAGTTTGAGGTCCGATTATGCAGCAATTCCAAGGAGGTCGCAGGGGAGCGATGCGACGTTTGCGCGCGGTTCGTTTGCCCGCCTTGTCTTGACCAAGTCTTGACAATCGGCGTCTCTAATATGCGGGAAGACTCAATCACGAACGGCGAAAATGGCCGACTGGACTTCCGCTACCATCCGCCACAGGGAGAACCGGCGCAATTTTTACGTTTATTTCAGAAAAAACTCAAATTTGGCGTCTACTACCCTGACAACCACCTTTTTAGGGCTTAACTTTCCGAATCAGATCGAATGGCCCAGCCCGCGCCGCGATCGCATTTCATAGATTTTAGTTCACATGACACTGGAGCAAGAACGGATGACGACGGTCGAAAGACCCTGCGACGAGACGATTCGACGGGCCCTCCGTCGTATCCTCGAAAGCAAGGCTTTCGCGCGTTCAGAGCGCCTCAGGGCCTTCCTCACCTATGTGGTCGAGAAGGAGATGGCCGGCGAAGGCCATCAGCTCAAGGGCTACTCGATCGCGATCGACGTCTTCGACCGGCCCCAGGCTTTCAACGCCGACAGCGACCCGCTCGTGCGGGTGCACGCCGGCAAATTGCGCAAGCTGCTCAAGGCTTTCTACGAGGGCGACGGTGCCGACGAGGAATGGCGGATCGCCATTCCCAAGGGAACCTATGTTCCGGAGTACCAGCGCGCCCGCAACGAGGAAGAGCATCAGGCCGCAAGCTCGCCCCGCCAGCCGAAACTGACGAAGCGGCGCTTTGCCGGGCACCGGCCCGCCTGGCCGCCGGCGCCCTTCTCGTCGCCACTCTCGGTGCTGACCGTGCTGCCGCTGCTCCTTTTCGCGCCGATGCCCTCGCAGGAAATGACGCTGGACATCGACGCGCAGGCAAAACTCTTCAACGCGCGCCACGCGACCGAACGGGTACTGCCCTCGGTTCAGGTGAAGATGGCGGGCGCCGAAAACGAAGATGCAAAAGCGTTTGCCACGGCGCTTCGCCTTGCGGCCCAGCGCCACAAGACGCTGGCCCGCGCCACCGACGGCGACACCGGTCGACCCGTTTCGCGCAATTCCGCCCTGTCGTTCACCGTGCAGGTGACCTGGTACGATGCGCCGGCGCAGGGCATCCGCGTCACCCTCTCGCATGATGGCGAGAACGTGCCGCTGCGCCAGGACTTCATTACCTGGAAGCGGCTCGCGTCCGAGCCGGACCTGCTTTACGAGAGCATGTCGCTGGCGTCGGAACTGTTTTCGCTCGACGGCGAGATCTACGAGCACGCCCGCCAGGAGCAGATCGAAAGCCCCCTCATGGGCTGCATGGCCGCTACCCAGCGCTATCGCAAGCACCTGACCCGGGGTGCCTTCGAGGAAGCCTGGTCCTGCCAGCAGAAGCTGTCGCCGTTGCGCGGGGACGAACCACTGTTCATCCTGAGCTCCAACAGCCCGCTCAAGGTCATCGGCCACTGACCGCGTGCGCCGCATCTTCGAGGACGCGGCAAGCTCACCGTAACGCTTTGAATCACTGCATGTTTTCCTGGATCGGCCCACAGCGCCGCGCGTCTTATCAGACGCGCAAAGGTCGCTGTAGCCCTTTGATTTTCTGCATGTCTTGGTCCTTAAATCGAGGTCGATTCAAGGAGACAGGCAGTAGGAAACCATGCAGTGGCAGCGGCCCCTCCAGTCGGGGAAAACGGGCGTCAGCCTACCAATATTAAGGACTGGTCATATATTTGATTCGCGTATACGGTGCACGCATGCGTTGGGAATGGATGCCTGGTTGCTCGTCAGGCAAGCATCGAAGTCCTGAGTAGAACCGCGTGGTCCACGCGGGATGCCCCAGCCGAGCAGCAGGCATTGTCGTTGTCGATCAACGAGTGCCTCAGCACGCGGACGCGGTCCGCACCTATGAGACCCGGTGATCGCCGCCGCTTCCGGACGCGGACTGTTACACCCTGGGTCGGCCTCGATTCAGGTCAAATATGCGGAAAATCAAACGTTACAGAGACAACGCGCCGGATAGGCGCGGCCTGTAGACCGGGGACAATCGATATGCCGCGAGACCACTGGAAATACGAAGGCATGCTCGCCGCGCCCGAACGCGTCGGCTTCCTGCCCATCCTTCCCCTTCCCCATCATGATCCGACGGCCCCGCTGGCGATCGCCGACATGGCCGATGCCTTCGGCGTCACCCACCGCACCCTGCATTTCTACGAGGAGAAAGGCCTTCTGACCGCCGCGCGCATGGGGCCGATGCGGGTTTACAACGAAGAACACATCCGCCGCATGGCTGTCATCAACGCCTGCCGCGAGATCGACATGCCGATCGCCGCCATCCTGGAGCTTTTGACCGGCCTTGCCGGCACCGAAGAACAGGCAGACGCCGACCAGTTGTTTCGCGAGGCGCTACTGGCGCGGCGCCGGGAACTTGCCGCCCAGCAGGCGAACCTGCGCCGCCAGATGCAGCGCATCACCGAGCTGCTCGAAAGCAGCGATGGCAGCGGTACCGCGACCGATGAAGATGACCATGTCCACCTTTCCCCGATCGAGAGCGAGTGTCTGACCTTCATGGCCGACGGTTATCCGGCCCCGCGCATCGCCGGCCTGATGGAGATGGACGTCGCCGCGGCGCTCACGCTCGAAGCCGGCATCATCCGCAAGTTCGGCGCCAACAACCGCTTCCAGGCAATCGCCAAGGCCGTACTCGCCGGAATGATCTCGGCGGAGTAACCGAAGCACCTTACGGCGGTTTTCGTCTTCGCCTGGAGACGTGTCAGCGCGTCTGGAGGCGGCACGGCCAAAGCCTGTCCGGTAGCCGGCCATACCGCCGGTTTGCCGGCGATTCTCCCGGGATCGTCGACAATGGGATGTCTTCGACGCCGCGCTCATGTTACGAGGCGCTGAAACGACATGAGTGAGATATCCCGATGCTTCCCTGGATCCAGCTAGACCGAGCCACCATTCCCGGAGACGGTGACGAGTTGCGCCTGAAGCAGCGTGGCCAGGAATTTTCCATCATGCTCGGCTCGACCGAACTGATGAACAGCCGGCTGAGCGGCTCGGAAGAGGCGCTGGCGACGCTCGCCCACGAGCGGATCGCCGGCCGGAAAAACATGAGCATGCTGATCGGCGGCCTCGGCATGGGGTTCACATTGCGGGCGGCCCTCGCCGTGCTGCCGGACGATGCCAACGTCGTCGTCGCAGAGCTCGTGCCGGCCGTCGTCGAATGGGCGCGCGGCCCCATGGCTGATCTTCACAAGGGCACGCTCGACGATCCCCGCGTCGATATCCATGTCGGCGATGTCGGCGCGCTGATCCGCTCGAAGAAGGCCGCCTATGATGCCATCCTGCTCGATGTCGACAATGGCCCGGACGGATTGACGCGCCCCTCCAACGACAGTCTTTACAGCCATACCGGCCTTCGCGCCGCCCAGGCTGCGCTGCGGCCCAGCGGCGTGCTTGCCGTCTGGTCCTCGGCGCCGGACAGCGCTTTTACGCGGCGATTGCGTGAGGTCGGCTTTGCCACCGACGAGGTCAATGTGCGCGCCAATGGCAAGCGTGGCGGTGCGCGCCACGTGCTGTGGATGGCGACCAAGCGATAATCGCCCGTTATGCGGCCGGCCTTATCCAGCTTGCCGCCTACAGCGCCGCGCGTCTTATCAGACGCGCAAAGGTCGCTGTAGCACTTTGATTTTCTGCATGTCTTTGTCCTTAAATCGAGCTCGATTTAAGGACAAAGACATGCAGTAGGTCAAAAGCCCGGACTGGTGAGCCTAATTTGCTTCGTCGATACATACCGAGCGGATGTCGCCGTTGCTCAGCGTCGTCTTGCACCGCTGGTTCGATTTGCAGTTAGGGTCACCGTTGCCCGTCACGACACCGCCAACGCGCTCACATTCCTGGGCAGTCAGTTCAGCAGAGCCGACCGTGGTCTGTGGGCCGGTTGCTCCAGCCTTGACCGACGGCGATTTCACCAGCGGCTTCTTGGTCTCTGCCACCAGAACCAGGTCCGATGGATTTGCAGCGGTGGGGCTGGTCCAGGACGGACTGTTTGTCATGTTGATAGGCGCTGCGTGGATCGTCGTTGCAAAGCCTATTGAGAATGCGGCGACGGAAAGGAAGCGAGCCCGAGACATTTTGCCCTCCACAACCGGTGGTGAAGCTATGATATTAGCAGCAAACAGGGCGGTGCGGAATCCACGTGTCGCTTGGCAGAGAAACGGGTTGTATCCGCCAGCCGAAATCGCGTCCACTATGCTGACAAAAGGCCTCGACGCGATGATCCTGTTGATCGGCAACGTCGCACCCCTTCCGTAGCCGCCCTTAGCGAACGATCGTCAGTCGCTCCGCCGCGCGGGTAATCGCGGTGTAGAGCCAGCGTTCCCGCGTATCGCGGAAGGCCCAGCTCTCGTCGAACAAAACGACGTTGTTCCACTGCGAGCCCTGCGCCTTATGCACCGTCAGCGCATAGCCGTAGTCGAACTCGTCGTAGCGCTTGCGCGTCGTCCAGGGGATCTCGCCCTCGACATCCTCGAAGGCCGCCTTCAACAGCTTGATCTTGGCGGCACCGCGATCCATGTCGTCGTCTTCGGGCCGGATCATCAGGTTGATGCCCGGCTTCACCGTTTCCTTCGACGAGCTCATCACCTGCCACAGCGAACCGTTGAGCAGGCCTTTGGCCGGATCGTTCCTGAGGCAGACGAGCTTGTCGCCGGACTGCGGATAGTCGCTGGTGAAGCCCTTGAGTTCGCGCAGGCGCTGATTGTAGCGCCGGCGGGTCTTGTTGGTGCCGACAAGCACCTGATCCGCTTCCAGCACCAGCTCCTGGTTCACCTGCCCGCGACCGATCACCTGCGTGGTGCCGTAGTCGCCATGCATGATCTCGTTGCCTTCGCGCACCTGCATCGCGAGTTGGATGATCGGATTGTCGCGCGCCTGACGATGGATGTCCGTCAGCAGATAGTCCGGCTCCTGGTTGGTGAAGTAGCCGCCGCCGGATACCGGCGGCAGCTGCCCGGGATCGCCGAGCACGAGGATCGGCGTGCCGAAGCTCATCAGGTCCTTGCCGAGCGCCTCGTCCACCATCGAGCATTCGTCGACGATGATCAGCGCGGCCTTGGCGACCGGGCTCTGGCGGTTGATCGCAAACATCGGCGCGATCGAGGTCTTGCCGGTTTCCTCATCGGAAACCTCCTCCTCGCCGCGCGGACGATATATCAGCGAGTGGATGGTCTTGGCGTTGCTGGCACCCTTGGAGCGCAGCACCTGCGCGGCCTTGCCGGTGAAGGCGGCAAACAGCACGTCGCCATCGACATGTTCGGCAAAGTGCCGGGCCAGCGTCGTCTTGCCGGTGCCGGCATAGCCGAACAGCCGGAAGAGCGGCGAGCGGCCCTCTTTCAGCCACTGCGAAACGGCCTTGAGGGCCTCATCCTGTTGCGGTGCGAACTGCATGGGGCTGAGTGTCAGGATTCGGGCGGCACACGCAAGCCCGGATTTATGGGCTGCGCGGCCCCTGTGACGGAAGGTTGGCGGGCACTCCGCGACAATTCACGAAATTGCCATGCAAAATCAATATCTTTTCGGCTGAACCCATCTGTCGAGCTACCCGGGCCAGGGATCTTTTGTTCACGTTTTTTTCTCACAACGCGCGTTCGTCACACAGCTGCGAGCCTTCCCGGCAAGTATGGCGACATCGCTCCCCTTATTTCCGGCCGACGGCAGCTGTGGCACTTTCTTGCCGTGCCCCTTGAATGCAACGCCGCATTGTTGCTAACGAGCGGGACATTGATGGCGCCGCGATCCTGCTGGTGACGACCATCGCTCGAAGCCCGTCGAGGCAGGCCACGAACGGCTGTTCCGCCTTTTCGGGGTCATGCCGGAGAATGCCCGTGACGACCCACAAGCCCAAAGCCGCGTCCTCTCCGGAAAAGGTCGGCATCGGACGGCTGGCGCCGTGGCTGCAATGGTGCCTGCTTTCGGCAATCTCGGTCGTGCTCGCCTCGTTCTTCGAATTCATCGGCCTTCCGGCAGGCCTGCTGATGGGCCCGATGCTCGGCGCCGTTCTCGTCGGCATGAACGGCGGGACGATCCGCCTGCCCCGCCAGCTCTTCTTCTGCGTGCAGTTCATCCTGGCGATGATGATCGCCGGCGCCATGACGCCGGGCATGCTCGTGACCTTCTCCGGTAACTGGCCGCTGTTCCTCGCCGTCATCCTTTCGGTCATCGCCGTCAGCACGCTGTGCGGCTGGGTGATCACCCGCATGCGCATCCTGCCGGGCACGACGGCAATCTGGGGCTCGTCGGCCGGTGCCGCCTCGACTATGCTTTTGATGGCCGATGCCTATGGCGCCGATGCCCGCCTCGTCGCCTTCATGCAATATCTGCGCGTGATCTTCGTCGCCAGCACAGCAACGGTCGTGGCGCATATGTGGGTTACTGGTGCCGAAGCCGAGCAGACCACGCACTGGTTCGCGCCGATCGACGGCTTGCTCTTCCTGGAGACGATCGCCTTCGGACTTGCCGCAGCCCTTACCGGTCGCTTCCTGCGCGTGCCCGCCGGCGCCTTCCTGCTGCCCTTCCTCGTCGGGGCCGTGCTGAACGTCACCGGAGTCACGACCACGGTGCTGCCGCAATGGCTGCTGGCGCTCTGTTTTGCGGCTCTCGGCTGGAACATCGGCCTGGGCTTCACCCGCCAGATCCTCATCCACGCGCGCCGCGCGCTGGTGCCGACGGTCATCTCGATTATCGTGCTGATCTCCTTCTCGGGTCTGCTCGCGGTGCTCCTGATCAAGGTCGTCGGCATCGATCCGCTGACCGCCTATCTCGCCACCAGCCCCGGCGGGCTCGATTCGATCGCGGTCATTGCCGCCTCGAGCAATGTCGACCTTTCCTTCGTCATGGCGCTGCAGACCGCCCGCCTTCTGATCATCACCATGATCGGTCCAGCCCTCGCCCGCTTCGTCGCCGACCGGGCTTGAGCCACTCGGGATCTACACGCCCGGCCGCACCTTGAAGCGCGCCAGCGCTGTGATGACCGCTTCCTTCACCAACCGCACGCGCGGCAGTTCCGCCGCCTGTTCATGGACCAGCATCCAGAGATCCGGGGCCAAGGGCGGCACCTCCGGCAGCAGAGGCACGAACCCTGCCGACTGGACCGCAAAGGCAGGCAACACGGCGAGCCCGAGCCCGTTTTTCACCGCCGCCATCTGCGCACCGAGGGAGGTGAGACACATCGACGGCTGGAGACCGGGGCAGAGCCTTTCGACCCAGGCCACCATGATCAGGTAACTCAACTCCTCGCTCCAGCCGATCACCCGGTGGCGGTAGAGGTCAGCCGGCGTACCTGGCGTACCGTGGCGTTCAAGGTAGCTGGGTGCTGCATAGAGGCCGAAGGCGAGAGAGCCGATCTTGCGCTGACGATAATTGCCCTGCTGCGGCCGGACGAGGCGCAGCACGATATCCGCCTCCTCTCCGATCAGGCGCACCGGCCGGACGCTCGAATGCATCTCAAGGCGGATTTCCGGATGGCTTTGCAAGAGCCCCGCCAGCTCGGGCAACAACACCTCCTGCCCGAGCAGTTCCGGCACGTCGATACGGACCGGCCCGGCGAGATCGCTGTCCTTCTCGCGCGCCGTGCGCTCGAAGACGCGCATCTGCGCCTCGGCGCGCTCAGCCGGCGCCACCAAGTCTTCGCCGGCGGGCGTCAGGTCATAACCGTCGCGATGGGGCCGGAAGAGCTTAACCTGCAACGCCGCTTCCAGTGCCTCGATCCGGCGCGACACGGTCGATGCGCTCACACCGAGCCTGGCCGACGCGGCACTCAACGACCGCGCATTGGCGACGGCCAGAAAGAACTTCAGATCATTCCAGTCCATTTGCTTTCCATTTTTGGAAAATCGGTTTGCGCAAAGGTTTCTCAACCGACGCTGAAAAATCAAGCAGATTCCGCGAAATCCCTTGGAGAGCAGCATGGCGATCGAGACTGAAGCCTTCCAATTTTCCGAATTTGGCGCGCCAGAGGTGCTCGCTTTCAAAGCCGAGACGCTGGCCGACCCCGCGCCCGGCGAGATCCAGATCCGCCACCTCGCGATCGGCGTCAATTACATCGACATCTATCATCGCCGCGGCACCTCTCCCCTCACGCTGCCGAGCGGCCTCGGCGTCGAAGGCGTCGGCATCGTCACGGCACTTGGTGAAGAGGTGGTGGGCTTTGCTGTCGGCCAACGCATCGCCTATGTCGGCGGTCCGCCCGGCGCCTATGCCACCCACCGCAACCTGCCCGCCGCACGGGCGCTGGCGCTGCCCGACGCGCTCGACAGCCTTGAGGTCGCAGCACTCGTCTTCAAGGGGCTGACGGTCGAGTATCTCATCCGCCGCTGTTTTCCGGTCAAACGCGGCGACACGGTGCTGTTCCATGCGGCGGCCGGCGGCGTCGGCTCGATCGCCTGCCAATGGCTGAAGCACCTGGGGGCGACCACCATCGGCACGGTCAGTTCCGCCGAAAAGGCCGAGATCGCCCGCGCCAACGGCTGCGATCATGTGATCCTCTATACCGAGGAGGATTTTCAGGCGCGTGTTGCCGAGATCACCGGCGGCCAGGGTGTCGATGTCGTTTATGAATCCGTCGGCGCCGAAACCTTCGCCAAATCGCTCGATTGCCTGCGCCCGCGCGGCACGCTGGTTTCGTTCGGCGCCTCCTCCGGCCCGGTGCCGCCGCTTGACGTCTCCTTACTTGCGGCCAAGGGCTCGCTCTATGTTACCCGCCCCTCGATCGCGCATTACACCGCAGACCGAAGGGAATACGAGACGGCGGCGCGAGACCTGTTTGGCGCGATCCAGGCAGGGATCGTTCGCGCCTCCGCCATCACCACCTATCCGCTGTCTGAAGCGCGCAAGGCGCACGAGGACCTGGAGGCCCGGCGCACGACCGGGTCCGTGGTTCTGCTGCCCTGAACAGGGGCTGCTTCCAGCAAATCACCGTCCTTTGCCGGCTGCGCGATTGCCAATCGCGCGGCCGGTCGCTCCGTTTGCTTCGGTTCCGGCAGCGAAATGGCGGAACCGACACAGCCACCAGTTTTCCGGGAATAAATCCCCCGCGCACCGTGTCTCACGGTTGGATCTGCAAGCATGCGGCTCTTGCGGAACGGGACGAGGAGGCATTCGCCCGTTTCCGGATAGGAAAATCATCTTGAGGAAGGACAATTGCCATGAGAACGTTTCCACTGACGATCGCCATGCTCCTTGCCGCCAGCGCCACGGCCTTCGCCGCGCCGCCGGTCAAGGAAGTCGAATCGGCCAAGGGCAAGGTACTGGCCGGGGAAAACGGTATGACGCTCTATACCTACAGGGACGACCATGGCGGCGTGTCCAGCTGCTACGACAATTGCGCCAAGAACTGGCCGCCCTTCCTGGCGGAAGCCAGCGCCAAGGCCGAAGGCGCCTATACGCTGGTCGAGCGCAAGGACGGCAAGAAACAGTGGGCCAAGGACGGCATGCCGCTCTATTTCTTCGTCAAGGACAAGAAGATGGGTGACATTACCGGTGATGGCGTGAAGGGCGAATGGGATGTCGCAAAGCCGTAATGGCGGCAATGCGGATGCGGGGGCCGAAAACCCCGCATCCGACCGGTTCGAAGAGGATGTGCTGGCGCTGGTGCCGGCCCTGAGGCGCTATGCGCGCAGCCTCGTGCGCTCGGATCCGGATGGCGAGGACCTGTTGCAGGATTGCGTGGAGAAGGTGCTCGCGCGCCGCGCGCAATGGCGCGGCGTCAACCTGCGCGCCTGGGCCTTCACCATCATGACCAATCTCGGCCGCAACCGGCACCGCTACCTCTCCATGCACCCGCAGGTGGCGCTGGATGAGGACCTGGGGCTCGAGGCGGAGAACCGCGAAGGCGACCCGCTCGAACGCTCCAAACTCGAACGGGCGCTGAACGGCCTTTCGACCGAGAACCGCTCGGTGCTGATGCTCGTGGTGATCGAGGGATACCGCTACCAGGACGTGGCCGAGATGATGGCCATTCCGATCGGCACCGTGATGTCGCGGCTCTCACGCGCCCGACGCCAGCTTGCCGAAGCCATGAAGGACGACAATGTGATCAGCATGCGGAGACCGAAATGACGGAAGATCTCAACACCGTCTCCGAGGACGACCTGCACGCCTATGTCGACGGTTTCGTGACCCCACGGGAACGCGAACGGATCGAGCAATGGCTGGAGAGCAACCCCGCCCGCGCCGAAGAAGTCAGGCAATGGCAGGCGCAGGCGGTGGACCTTCGTGCGCTCTTCGCCGGCTACGCCCGCAGCGACACAAACGACCGCGCCCTGCTCTCGAAAAGCCGCAACGATCTTCCGCAATCGGACCCGGACAAGGGCAAGCGATCCGCCACTGGCCATCTGCGCGCCATCGCCGCCGGTCTCGCCCTCTTTGCCGCGGGCGCGCTGACCGGCCTCTATGCGCCATCTCTGTTTTCCGCCGATGGCGGCAACCAATCGATCGAGACCGCCGACAGCTTGCCGCGGCAGGCGCAATCGGCCTTCCTGGTCTATGCCAGCGAAGTGCGCCACGCCGTCGAAGTGGGCGCCAACGAGCAGAACCATCTTGCCACCTGGCTCGGAAAGCGCCTCGACCATCCGCTGTCGATCCCCGATCTCTCCTCGCTCGGCTTCTCGCTGGTCGGCGGCCGGCTGCTGCCGGTCAATGGCAAGGCGGGTGCTATGTTCATGTATGAGGATGGCACCGGACGCAGGCTCACCGTGCTTCTCGGCCGCAACGACGACAACCGCGAGACCAGTTTCCGTATCGACAGCGTCGACGGCGTCGAGACCTTCTACTGGATCGACGGGCCGATCGGCTATGCCGTCACCGGCGAGGTGCCGCGTAGCCTGCTGCAGCAGGTGGCCGACGAGTGCTACCGCCAGTTCGACAAGAGCGAGGCGACGGGAAGTTAAGATCGCGGCGCGCCCTGTCCGGCGCGTGTCCGCCCAATCAGAAAAAGCCGAGCAGCTTGTAGCGGGTCTTGCGGCGCGCGTCATTCCAGAACATGCGGAACAGCAGGAAACTCGTCCACAGTGACATCGGCGGCAGCTTGTCCTTCAGCCGATAGCAGCCGACGGTGTAGTCCCAGCGCTGGGCAAACTTCTGCCGGAAGGTCTTGGCGCCATAGCGCTGAACCGATCCCGAACCCTCGATGAAATGGAACTCGGGCCCCTCCACATAGGCGACGAGATCGCGCACCACGAACTCCGTGACGATGTAGGAGGCGCCGGTCCAGGGATAGCTGAACTCGGCATAGCGCCGGAGCAGGATCTCCAGGCTGCCTTGCGACCGATAGATGCCGTAGACCCATTCGGACGGATAGCTCAGATTGCGCGGGATGTTGCCGTCGCGCACGCGCTGGGCAAAATTGAAGACGTCGCGGTTGGGGCTGGCAAGGCGTCCCTTGCCGTTGTTGAAGCGCCTGACGTCCGAAACCCCGAGCAGCTTGGTCTTATCCGCGTCCAGGGCGGCGACGAGGCGCGACAGGTAGTCGAGCGTCGAAAAGTCGTCGCAGGCCCTGAGGCAAAAATATTCGCCGAGCTCAGTGCCAAGGTGGAAGCACTTGAGGAAGTTTTCGTCAGCCTTGAGATGGACCTCGTTTTCGAGAACCTCGAAACGAGGATCCTTCGCCGCGAAAGCCTTGGCGATCTCCAGCGAACCGTCGGTCGACCTGTTCTCGACGATGATGGCGCGAAAATCCCTGAAATCCTGATCCGCGATGCACTGCAGGCACTTTTCCAAGGTCTTCGCACCATTGAAGACCGGAAACAGAACGACGAGTTTCGCCTTCTCCATTCTCACTCCAAACCATTCGCCGAGCCGCGCTTCAGGCGCGCTCAAGCCGCGTTATAAATCCGAGATCCAGCAATTGCCTCGATCCGGTGAAGCGCACCGAAACATCCGACGTCAATTGCAGGCCGCCGGCGTTTGCTATGTTCTCCTTGATCTTCACATAGACGGCGGAGGCATCGAAATACTGTCCGCCTGCCGCCGCCGCATCGACGACCTCGGCATAGTCGGCGAAGAACTTGAAATGCAGCAGCACGCCCATGGCGGCTGGAAAATTCCGGTCATAGGGCAAGGGCTGATGGATGCTGGGCCCGAAGCAGCACTCGCCGTCCCAGAACAGCAGCGGATACTTGACCATCTCCAGGTCGGTGCCGAACTTGCGATAGCGCGGCCCACCCTTGACGCTGAAGGCCCGCTTCATCGCATGCATGGCGTAGCCGGTGGCATCGAAATGATCGGCAATCTCCCAGGGGGCCTGTTGCTCCAGCTTTTCAACGTCGGCGCGCTCGAGATCCACCGGATACATGTCGAGCATGGGGGCGAGCATGCGGCGGGCGCCCATGCGTTCCAGCGCCGGAATGAGCCACTTCAGTCCGCGTTCCTCATAGCCGTCATAGACGAGATACTCGTCGGAATCGACATTGACGTACCATCGGCCGGTGCCATAGCGCTCGAACAGCGTTTCCCGCCATTCGCGCCCGCGCCGCGCCTCCTTGAAACGGACGACGGACGACCAAACGTCGACGTCCGGCTGCGCCACCAGATATTCGCGCGTGCCGTCGGACGAGACGTCGTCGATGCAGATGAAGCGTGTCACCCCGAGCTTGCGGTAATGCGCCAGGAACGACGGCATCAGCTTGAGGTCGTTGTGGGTGATGAACATCAACGGGATATCGTCGGGCGACAAGGTCGCCGGCCCCCGCGCGTTCAGGCACGTCAACTCGTGCCGGCGTCTCTTTTTCCTCTCCCGCCGGGCCATCCTTTTCGTTTCCAGCCATGTGCTGAGGCGTTCGAGCGGCGTTCTTCTGAACATCTCCGCCGCCGCCTCCATGGAGGAAAAAGGATATCGCGTTTCGCCCACGGCAAGCTCCAGATCGTTTAGATTAGCAGCCTCTACGTGAAAAACCGTCTGCGATCAACTTGCGAAAATCCTGCCGATCGGAGCCTTCGAAATCAGGGCCGCACGGGATCGTTGGCGAGCAGGATCGGCTGCCCGTGCGGCGTCGCTTCCGCCGCCCGCTGCCAGCTCAGCGTCAGGTGGTCCAGCTCACGGCCAGACGCGATCGAGAGCTCGGTGACGAGGCGCGAGAGCGCGGCTACCCAGCAATCGTAGTAGTCGCTGGCATCCGCCTTGCGGCCAGGCTTGTAGAGCTCGGCCGAAAGCGCCTCGGCCCATTCCGGCCAGGAGAACACGCCCCTTTCGTGCAGGCGTACGGTCATGGCGAAGGCGTTCGCCTGCCAGGGCTCGGCGAAGACCGGATCGCCCTCCGGCGATTTCGGCAGTTCGGCCGAGGCTATGAGCGGCGAGACCACCTTACACGTGTTCAAGGTAGCTCTCCCAGGCATCGATCGAGACCGTCAGCGTCGGGTCGGCGCCCTCGCCCCAGATCTCGGGCCCATCGAAGACGACGGTATAGACCCATTGCGGATTTTCGCCGCGACCATGGGCGTTGTCATCAGGGAAAACGAAGAAGCCCTGCACCGTCTCCACCCGGCCGAGCTTGGCGCGGGCGTAGCGCGGCAGCCGCGTGTGGGTCTCCGGATTGAAATTCTTCGTCTTCACCCGGTCGCCGGCAGCAAAGCGCGGCAATCCTTCGGCCGGGCGGTCGCAAGGCGCGCCCTTCGCCAGCACGCCGGCCACCATGTCGGCCTTCAGCACCCGCTTCGGGCTCGCACCCGGCTCCAGCATATGGCCGCCATCGAGCTCGGCTTGGGTGACGAAGCCGTGGCGCTTCAGCAGCGTCTCCAGCGCGCGGGTCCAGATCTCGTAGTAGCTCGCCGAAAGATAGGTCGCCGGCGGCAGGCTTTCGCGCGCATGCCGGCTTTCGTCGATCGTCCAGGCGCCGAACGCGCCGCAGGAGAGCGTGACCCCCAGCGCCCGCTTCTCCCATTCGCCGTGGAAATAGGGCTCGTCCTTTTCCGGCGCCACGGGGCCGAGGCCGTGCGCGCCGCCGAGATCGTGCGGACCGTTCATCGAAACGCCTCCGCGGCAAGTGCCAAGCCCGTGCCGATCATGGAATCGCGCGTCACCAGTTCCGCGAGTTCGTCCTCGCTGAAGCCTTCGGTGCCTACCGGCCGTACCGGCACCACGAGATAGCGCAGTTCCGCGGTCGAATCCCAGACGCGGATTCGCGTCGTCTCCGGCAAGGTCAGGCCGAACTCGGCGAGCACCCCGCGTGGGTCGATGACGGCGCGCGAACGATAGGGCGGCGCCTTGTACCAGACCGGCGGCAGGCCGAGCACGGACCAGGGATAGCAGGAACAGAGCGTGCAGACGACGAGGTTATGGGTGTCGGCCATATTGAACACGGCGCGCATGTGCTCGCCCTGCCGGCCGGTATAGCCGAGGCTGGCGATCGCTTCCGTCGCATCGCGCTTCAGCCACTCGGCAAAATCGGGATCGACCCAGGCCTTGGCCACCACGCGGGCACCGTTGCGCGGGCCGATCTTCGTTTCATAGGTCTCGACGATCGCGTCGATCGCCGCCGGATCGATCAGCCCCTTCTCGGTCAGCACCGTTTCCAGCGCCTTCACCCGCGCTTCCATGTCGGTGAAATGGTTGTCATGGTGATGATGGTCGTGATCGTGACCATGATGGTGTTCGGACATTGCCTGGCTCCTCGCAACGGCGCACCCCTCGGGCGCAGACGGCGCTGCCTCCTCACTCGCGCGATAGTGGTAGCTGATGAAATCCGGATTCGAAATCGAATTCATCAGCGACCGGCGACCAGAATTGTCACCGTAACAAGTCCGGTTCCATGCGAACCGGCAGCATTGAAAAATGCGCTATTATGTAGGATCCACCAACGCGCGAGGCTAAAGCCAGCAAGAGCGCCGTTTTCCACGTATGTTGCAGTAACGTAATTGCTATTTCACGGCCTCGTGAAAGGGTTCACGCTGTCCGATTTGCAGACCCGCTGACTCAAACTCTCATGAAGACAAACTTGTCCAAAAGGTACTCGCGGAGCATGCTCGGGAGTCGGGAAACGTGCATCGCGCCATAGACATCCGGCAACGTGGTGTTGTCCGCGCCAATCCAGAGTCTTACTCAACAAATGGAGGGCAGCATGAAACCTATTAGAAGCAAGCTTCCACTATTTGCAGCTCTTGTCGCCGCAACCATCGTCAACGGCGGAAATCCAGCTTTTGGCCAGACGGCGACCGAAATCCCACCGATTCTGGTTACCCAGGATAAAGTAGAGTCTCGCATCGGTACGCTCAATTTCAAGGATGGCGCGCCGAGTGCAGACACCGTCGACAAGGTTTATGACACGCTTGATTTCACTCGCGCCCTTGACGCGTTCCTCAACAGCTATGGCGGCGCATCGGCCTATGCGATCCGCAAGGGTCTTCTCAGCATCGGCGCAGAGGACAACACGGTCACCCTTTACCCTGAACTGATGGATTCGAAGTCGCTGTTCCTCACGGCCAATGCCGATACCGTCTACTATTTCAGCATCGTGGATCTGACGAAGGGGCCGACCGTGGTCGAGCAGCCTCCTATGGGGGTAGGCACGATCAACGACATGTGGTTTGGCTGGATCATCGATGTCGGGTTCCCCGGTCCCGACCGCGGCGAAGGCGGAAGATACCTGCTGCTGCCACCCGGTTATGACGGTCCGGTTCCGGAAGGTGGTTTCTATGTTGCGCGGTCGAAGACGAACCGGGTCATCTATGCATCTCGCGGTTACCTTGTAGACAACGATCCGAAGCCGACCGTCGAGAACATCAAGAAAAATATGAAGATCTATCCCTACACGCCGGGCGGTGTCGGCACGAGCATCGCAACGGCGCTCGAAGGCAAAGTCAGGCTTGAAGTGAATCCGCCGGTTCCTGAAACCAAGTTCCTCGAGGCGAGCGGCAAGGCGTTCAATACGATCCCCCCAAGCGACTATTCGTTCTTCGAGATGATCAACGCCAATGTTCAGGCCGAGCCGGCCGATTCCTACGATCCGGAACTTGCAGGCCAGTTGGCAGCCATCGGTATCGTCAAGGGCAAGGAATTCAACCCGGACGACCGGATGAAGAAGATTCTGACCGATGCAGCAGCGGTGGGAAACGCGGCCAGCCGTGTGTTGAACTGGCGTTTCAGCGGGCCCCATCCTGATTGGTCGTACTATCCAGACTCAATGTGGGGAAACATGCTGTGGCAGGGTGGCGCAAATTTCGAAACGCCGCCGCCGATGATCACAAAGGACGGCCTGTTCGACCCGCTACCGCCGACTGGCGCGCGTACCCTCGATTCCAAGACGGCCTTCTACTTCGGCTACACGCTCGACTCGCCCGGCATGATCATGCGGCTCCCCAAGGTCGGGTCGCAATATCTCATGGGTTTCCTGGACGCCAACAAGAACGACCTCGACGGCGGCAAGACCTACAAGGTCACGCTGCCGAAGGACATTCCGGCGGCAGCGTTCTGGTCCTTCACGCTCTACGACAACCAGTCGCGCTCGATGCTACAGACGCCGCAAGGCTACCCGCGCGCCGGCAGCCAGAGCTATCCATCGCCTGCCGCGGAAGCGGAACCGGATGGCTCGACGACGATCTATTTCGGCCCAACCCAACCCGAGGGGGTGAAACGCGGCAACTGGATCCAGACCATGCCCGGCAAAGGCTGGTTTGCGCTCCTGCGTCTCTACAGTCCGCTGGAATCGTTCTTCACGAAGGAATGGCGGCTAAGCGAGATCGAACTCGTGCCCTGATGGTGGGAATGTGGGAGCAATGCTGACAAATCGCGGCGGAAGTAGCCTCCCGCGAGGTGCGACGTGATCGCGAGAATTCACACCACCGCTGCGCCTTGCCCATGTGATCGGCGCCGCCGTGCTTTTCGGCACCGGCGCACCCCTCGGGCGCAGACGGCGCGGCCTCCTCACTCGGGCGATAGTGGTAGCTGATGAAATCTGGATTCGAAATCGATTTCATCAGCGACCGGCGACCAGAATTGTCACCGTAACAAGTCCGGCCGCGACTAAACTTTGACGATACATGATGCTTTCGCGCGCAACCGCCTCCGCTATTCTGGCAGCATGAAGGTTCTGATTCTCGGCGCCACCGGCTTCATCGGCTCGGCCCTCCTCGATCGTCTTGTCAGCGACGGACACATGGTAACCGGCCTTAGCCGCAATGTCGCCCGCGCGCGGCTGAAACGGCCTCAGGCACAATGGTTCGCCGCCGACCTCGCCGACATGCGCGCTGCCAGCGACTGGCGACGGTTGGTCGAGACCCATGACGTCATCGTCAACTGCGCCGGCGCGCTGCAGGATGGTTTGGCCGATGATGTCGGTGCGACCCAGGAGACGGCGATGCTGGCGCTTTATGCGGCGGCGAAGGCATCGCCGGTGCGGATCGTCCAGATCTCCGCACCCCAGATCTCAGCGTCATTGGGCGGCGCCGGCAGCGACAGCGCCTTCCTCGCCACCAAGTTCCGTGCCGACAAGGCGCTTGCGGCAAGCGGCGTGGCGCATGTCATCCTTCGGCCGGCGCTGGTGCTTGGCCGCAACGCCCATGGCGGTTCGGCGCTGCTGCGTGCCCTTGCCGCCCTGCCCTTCGCCATCCCGCTCGTGCACGTGGGGTCACGCGTCGAAACGGTCGCCATAAGCGATGTTGCGGAGGCCGTCAGCGCGGCCGTTGCCGGGTTGATGCCCGAAGGAAGCGATCTCGTGCTTGGCGACGAGACACCGCCGACGCTTGGCGAACTCGTGGCATTGCACCGTGAGTGGCTTGGCCTGCCCGCCGCCAGAACCGTCTCGTTGCCCGCAGCACTTGCAGCACCTGTCGGTTTCCTTGCCGATATCGCCGGCGGGCTTGGCTGGCGTTCGCCGCTGCGCTCGACCGCGCTTTCGGTGATGGCAGGCGGCGTTTCTGCCGCGGGTTGGCCCCGAGCCCCTGGCCCGTTCCTGTCCGCCCGCCAGAGCCTTTCAGCCAATCCATCGGGCGTTCAGGATCTCTGGTTCGCCCGGCTCTACCTGCTGAAGCCGCTGATGGTCGTCGGGCTTTCGCTCTTCTGGCTGCTGTCCGGACTGATACCGCTTTTTGCCTTCGACGCTGCTCGGCAGCATTTCCTGCGGTTTCTCACCGATGGCCCGGCCACGGCGATGACGCTTGCAACCTGCCTTGCCGATATCGCCCTTGGCATTTCCGTCCTCGTCCGCCCCTTGGCGAAGCGTGCGCTGCTGGGCATGCTCGCGCTGACTTTCGGTTATCTCGCCACAGCAAGCCTCGTCGAACCCACACTCTGGGCCGAACCGCTCGGACCGCTCGTCAAGGTCCTGCCTTCGATCCTCGCCACACTTGCGACGCTTGCCATTCTGGATGAACGCTGATGCTGCTCGAAGATGTGCTGCGCCTTGCCCATGTGATCGGCGCCGCCGTGCTCTTCGGCACCGGCGCAGGCATCGCCTTCTTCATGTTGATGGCCCGGCGCACCCGCGATGCACGATTGCTCGCCCATGTCGCCGGAACGGTGGTCATCGCCGATACGGTCTTCACCGCCACGGCCGTGGTGATCCAGCCGATCACCGGCTATCTGCTGGCGACGAGCGTCGGCTGGTCGCTGACGGAAGGCTGGATCGTGTTGTCGCTGATCCTCTATGTGGTCACCGGTCTCTTCTGGCTCCCGGTCGTCTGGATCCAGTTGCGGCTGCGCGATCTTGCCCGTCTTGCAACGGCAAACGGTGCGTCGCTGCCACAGGAATTCGACCGGCTCTACGCCATCTGGTTTGCCTGCGGTTTCCCGGCCTTCCTGGCCGTGACCGGCATTTTCTGGCTGATGCTCACCAAGCCGCAATTCGCACTATTTTAGCATCGGCCAGAGGCTGACGACGAGCAGTACCGCCATGGTGATGTTGAACCACTTGAGCCGCGACGGCTCCGACAGCCATTGGCGGAGCGCCGAGCCGAAGCCTGCCCAGGTGGAAACGCTCGGCACATTGACCAGCGCGAAGACCAAGCCGACGACCAGCACGCTGAAGAGGTAGCTGTCGCTGCTGGTATAGGTCGCCATCGCCGAAACCGCCATGACCCAGGCCTTGGGGTTGACCCATTGGAAGGCGGCCGCCTGCAGGAAGGTCATCGGCTTGGCGCCGGCCTTGCCTTCGCCGAGCGAACGCGAGGTGCCGATCTTCCAGGCGATCCAGACGAGATAGGCGCCGCCTGCGAATTTCAACGCCGTGTAGAGCAGCGGCACGGAGTGGAGCAGCGCGCCGAGACCGAAGCCGACGGCGATCAAGAGCAGGAAGAAGCCGGCACCGATGCCCAGCATATGCGGAACGGTACGCACGAAGCCGAAGTTCACGCCCGATGCGAACAGCATCATGTTGTTCGGTCCCGGCGTGATCGATGTGGTGAACGCAAACAAAAACAACGCCAGAAGCGTATCGGCCTGCATGGTTTCCTCCGGCTCAATTGGGTCAACATAATTGACCTATTGACCGGCACCAGTCGCGAACTTGTCACCGTGACAAATTGACGACGGCCATCTCATCGACCTTTACGCGAAATTAGCCGGCCGCAGCGCGATACTGCTTTGCCCGACGGCGTGGGCTCGAAAGCGCGATGCTTTGCGCTAGATTGCCGATCGGACCGACCAACCGCCCGTCCAACCTATACGCCTGCGAGGAGAGCCCGATGCATGATCCGATCCCGACAACCACGCTACCCGATGGCCGCCGCGTGCCCGTGCTCGGGCAAGGCACGTGGCGCATGGGCGACGCGCCGTCGCGCAAGAACGATGAAGTGAAGAGCCTGCAGCTTGGCCTCGATCTCGGCATGACGCTGATCGACACCGCGGAGATGTACGGCAATGGCGCCTCGGAGCGCATCGTCGGCGAAGCGGTCAGCGGCCGGCGCGACGAGGCCTTCATCGTCAGCAAGGTGCTACCGTCGAATGCCAGCCGAACCGGCACCGAAGCCGCCTGCGAACGCAGCCTAAAGCATCTCGGTATCGACCAAATCGACCTCTATCTCCTGCACTGGCGCGGCGGCTATCCACTTGCCGAAACCGTCGCCGCCTTCGAGGCGCTGAAAAAGGCCGGCAAGATCGGCGCCTGGGGCGTGTCGAATTTCGACGTCGACGACATGGAGGAATTGCTTGCGGTGCCGGACGGAAAGAACGTCGCGGTCAACCAGGTGCTCTACAACCTCTCGCGCCGCGGCATCGAGTTCGACCTTTTGCCCTGGTGTCAAAAGCGCGGCATCGCAATCATGGCCTATTCGCCGCTCGACGAAGGCCGGCTGCTGCGCCATCCGGATCTCATCCACATCGCCAAGGCGCATCAGGCGACGCCATCGCAGATCGCGCTTGCCTTCCTCAAAACCCGTCCCGGCGTGATCTCGATCCCCAAGACCGGTTCGGCGGACCGCGCCCGCGAAAACCGCGACGCGATGGACATTCACCTGACGGCGGAAGACCTCGGCGACCTCGACCGCGCCTTCCCGCCGCCGAAGCGCAAGCGATCATTGGAGATGATCTAACCAGCCGCCAGCTTAAGCATTACCGCAGCAACCCGCGCAGGACAGGACAGGCCTTTCTCTGGCCGGTCAGTCCTTCCGGACCTGCAGCGATACGTCTGAGACCGGCGCGCTTTCGCGTATTGGACGGCAGCTTGATCGCCGAAGCCAGCCCCAGGCGCGAAAGCAGGCGGATGAACCACCAGCCCAGATCGATCTGCCCGTCCTCGATCCCGAGCCTGGCGGATTCCGGAAAGGCGTGGTGGTTGCCGTGATAGGCTTCACCGAAGGTCACCAGACCGAAACGCGGCAGGTTGTAGCCCTGCACCGCGACGCCATCGACGCGCCACCCCTGCTCGCCGCCGCGATGGGCGAAGTGACCGACCAGCCAATGACCGGTGAGCGAGACGGAAACACGGACCGCCACGCCCCAGATCACCCAGGAAATGCCACCGAAGACGAAAAGCACCAGCGCCAGCGGCGCCTGCTGCAGCATCCATGTCACTTCAAGGAAGCGATAGAACCGATCCTGCGCGACACGGTCTTCAATGATAAATCGCGGCGGATGATCGAGCGCGACCACGCAATGCATCTGCCAGAAGGCGTCCTGAAGGAAAGGTCGGCGGTGCGCGAAAAGATCGTGGCAGGCCTGCTGGCGCTGCGCCCAATCGCGAATGTCATGGGCGTAGATCATGCCGAACGGCCCGGCCATGCCGACAAGCACACCGAAGGTGACGAGGATGCGCTCGAGCCAGAGCGGCGCCTCAAAAGAGCGATGGATCAGTAGCCGGTGCATGCCAACCGAATGGCCGAGGCAGATCGTAAGGGCCGTCAGAACGATGAAGATCACAAGGGCGTCCACCGAAAACGTCATTGGCGCACCGATAACGGCCACGAGCGTCATTCCGGAGATCCAGAGCGACTTGCCCGGAACCCAGACGACCCGGCCGTTCACCGGTTCGCTATCGCGCAGCGCTATCATTCTGCCAGTCGACACGACATTCATGGCACCCTCCACAACAAAACCCAGACCAGTTTTCAGGCAACACTGAAGGACCCGGTTGAAAACAACCGGCGCAGAAGTTATTTAGGAAATAAACTAATTACATATTTACCCGCGAATAGGTATTTAGGCAATATCCTAATTACCTATTGATCGATCTGCCGGCGACAAAGGAGATGTTGTGAACGACGACACGCTTAACCAGGATGCAGGCGGTTCGGCGCAACGTGTGTTCAACGCACTATCGTCGCTGCATCGACGCAAGATACTGGCCTATCTCTCAGCCTCCAGCCTGACGGCGGGCGAGATTGCCGAGCGCTTCAACATGAGCAAGCCCTCGGTGTCGCAGCATCTGACGGTGCTGGAGAACGCCGGCTTGATTGCCAAGGAAAAGCGCGGCCAGTTCGTTCACTACACCATCGTGACCAACAATCTGATCAACACGCTGAACGGTTTTGCCCAGGAGGTCTGTCCGGTCAGCCGTCCTCTCAAGCGGGAGAGCGAAGCGAAGGCGAAGTCAAAGTAGGACAGCCCTCATCCGGCCTGACGGCCACCGTTTCGCCTGCGGGAGAGCGAAATTCGCCACACCTGCGAGAACCGCGACGTGATCAACAGACACCTCTCGGCGGAAGACCTCTCCGAGCCTGACCGTGCCTCCCGCTTCCTCGGTGCAGGCGGTCATTGGAGATGATCTGAGACCTCTGCCTTCCCTCCAGACCAGCCCCTCATCCGGCCTGCCGGCCACCTTCTCCCCGCCTGCGGGGAGAAGGAGATGCGCCGCGCCCGCTCGCCTCAACGGCATCCATTGGCAGCGTGCTCGTCCCTGAAAGGAACCTAGGGCTGCAGCAGCGCACAACCGCGTCCCCTCTCCCCGCCTGCGGGGAGAGGGCTAGGGTGAGGGGCTGTCCGGGGGGCGGACAGCCCGTGTAACCCACGCTGGAAATCATAGTCCCTACGGGCCGCGGTTCACCGCGGCGATGCCGTTGCGGCAGACTTAGGTCAGCCGGAGCGGCTCCCGATCTCCACCACCACCTTGCCCTTGGCGTGGCCGGATTCCAGATAGGCAAAGGCTTGCGCTACATCCTTGAGCGGAAATACGCGGTCGATGACGGGCCTGATCGCCTTGGCCTCGATGAGATCGGCGAGCTCGGCAAGTTCGGCACCATCAGGATGCATGAACAGGTAACGGTAGGTGACGCCATGTTTCCTGGCGACGGCACGGATCCGGTAGGAGGCAAGCCAGAAAAGCGACCTCAGGAACAGGCCACGGTCGAGGTCCTTGCGCGCCGTTTCCGGCTCGGGCATGCCGGCGATGGAGACCACTTTGCCGCCGCGCTTGACCACGCCGAATGACTTCATGAGCGTTTCGCCGCCAAGCAGATCGAAGGCGCCGTCCATGCCGCGCAACTGTTCCTCGAACCTTTCTGTCGTATAATCGATCACCACATCCGCGCCGAGCTCTTCGACAAGCGCACGGCCACGGGGCGACGCCGTCGTCGTTACCTCCGCCCCCAGCCATTTCGCCAGCTGGATGGCGAAGGTGCCGACGCCGCCAGCACCGCCGGATATGAAGATCTTGCTGCCTCGGCCCACATGAAGTTCGTCGCGCAGCGCCTGCAAGGCCGTGAGGCCGACGAGCGGAACGCCGGCTGCCGTGTTGAAATCGATCGATGCGGGCATCTTCGCCAGAAACTGTTCCGGCACGACGGCAAATTCGGCGAGGCCGCCCATGGCCCCCTTGGGCATGCGCGCAAAGACACGATCTCCCGGCGTGAAGGACGTGACGTCTTCTCCCAGCGCCTCGACGACGCCGGCAAGTTCGTTGCCCATGACAACAGGCAAGGGATATCGCTGGACGACCTTGAGCATCCCTTCGCGCGTCTTGTAGTCGACAGGATTAAGTCCTGCGGCATGCACTCGGACAAGCACCTCGCCGTGCGCCGGCCGCGGACGCGGCACGTCGCGTAATTCAGCAGCATCAGGACCGCCGTATCGTGTCAGCACGAATGCCTGCATTGTCGTCGAGCTCATCCGGCACCTGCTATCGTCGGATTTTCTATCCGGGATTCATCGGCGAGAAATGCCGGTGAAGTCAACAGCGCGCCGGGTGTCCGGGCGGCTTCTCCGGGCTTCCGCGGGCCCCTCATCCGGCCTGCCGGCCATCTTCTCTCCGCCTGCGGGGAGAAGGAAACGCGTGGCAGCCGCCCAGTGCAAAAGCACCGTTTGCGACTGAGTTCACGCGGGCTGTCACGGCGGATCGCAGCGCACCTTGCGTCACAGGTTTTGAAGAATTTTTTCGCGAGCGGGCCAAAAAGATAGGGCTGGCTCAGCGCCAGCGCCCCTCTCCCCGCCTGCGGGGAGAGGGGCAACCCCAGTTTGAAGAGTGAGGGGCAATCCAGCCTAGGGCAGCCTCGCACGCGGAGCGCACGTGACCCTCCTCACCCGCCGCAAAAATCACATGCCCTGCGGGCCGCGGTTCATGGCCGCAATACCCGTGCGGCAGACTTCGATGAGGCCGAGTGGCTTCATGATGGCGATGAACTGCTCGATCTTCGACGGCTTGCCGGTGATCTCGAAGACGAAGTGATCGATGTTGGCGTCGATGACGGAGGCGCGGAAAGCGTCGGCGAGACGCAGGGCCTCGACGCGGTGGTCGCCCGAGCCATGCACCTTGACGAGCGCCAGTTCGCGCTCGATCGGCCGGTCGTGGCCTAGGCTTGCGGCGCGCACCGTCAGGTCGACGACGCGGTGGACCGGAACCAACCGTTCGAGCTGGTTCTTGATCTGGTCGAGCACATGCGGCGTGCCGCGCGTCACGATGGTGATGCGCGACAGGTGCGCCTCGTGTTCCGTTTCCGAAACCGTGAGGCTTTCGATGTTGTAGCCGCGGCCGGAGAACAGGCCGATGACGCGGGCAAGGACGCCGGGCTCGTTGTCGACGAGAACCGAAAGCGTGTGGGTTTCGGCGAGCTCGGTCTCCTTGGCGATGAAGTAGGCGGAGCCGGTCGGTTGAAGGTGTGCGTTCATTTCGGTTGGTTCCTCTACCTAACTCAGACGAGCTGACGGCCCTTGGCGTCGATCGCGTTGGCGACCGCTTCGTCCGTGGCTTCGTCGGGCAACAGCATCTCGTTATGCGCCTTGCCCGAGGGGATCATCGGGAAGCAGTTGGCGAGATTGGCAACGCGGCAATCGAAGATGACCGGTGCCGGCGTGTCGATCATCTGGCGGATCGCAGCGTCGAGCTCGCTCGGCTTGTCGCAGCGGATGCCGACGCCGCCATAGGCTTCCGCCAGCTTGACGAAATCAGGCATCGCCTCGGTGTAGGAGTGCGACAGGCGGTTGCCGTGCAAGAGCTGCTGCCATTGCCGCACCATGCCCATGTACTGGTTGTTGAGGATGAAGATCTTGACCGGCAGGCCGTACTGAACGGCACAGGACATTTCCTGGATGCACATCTGGATCGAGGCGTCGCCGGCGATGTCGACGACGAGGCTGTTCGGATGCGCGACCTGGACGCCGATGGCGGCGGGGAAGCCATAGCCCATGGTGCCGAGACCGCCCGAGGTCATCCAGCGGTTCGGCTGCTCGAAGCCGAAGAACTGCGCCGCCCACATCTGGTGCTGGCCGACTTCCGTCGTGATGTAGGTATCGCGGCCCTTGCTCAGCTCAAAGAGCCGCTGGATCGCATACTGCGGCATGATGACGTCGTCGTTCGGCGCATAGGCGAGCGAATTGCGGGCGCGCCACTTGGTGATCATCTCCCACCAGTCCGAGAGACGCGCCTTGTCAGCGCTTTTGGAAGCAGCACGCCACAGGCGAACCATGTCTTCCAGAACCGTGCCGACATCGCCGAGGATCGGCACGTCGACGCGCACGTTCTTGTTGATCGACGACGGGTCGATGTCGATGTGGATCTTCTTGGAGTTCGGCGAGAACGCGTTGAGGCGGCCGGTGATGCGGTCGTCGAAGCGGGCGCCGATGCAGATCATGACGTCGCAGTCATGCATCGCCATGTTGGCTTCGTAGGTGCCGTGCATGCCGAGCATACCGAGCCAGGCCTTGCCGGAGGCCGGATAGGCGCCGAGGCCCATCAGCGTCGAGGTGATCGGGAAGCCGGTTAGTTCGACCAGTTCGCGCAGCAGATGCGAGGCTTCCGGACCGGAATTGATGACGCCGCCGCCGGAATAGATGATCGGCTGGCGCGCGTTGCGCATCAGTTCGACCGCTTCCTCGATCTTCTTCAGATCGCCTTGCTTCTTCGGCTGGTAGCTCTTCTGGGTCGGAACGGCTGATGGAGGCGTGTAGGTGCCGGTCGCAAACTGGATGTCCTTCGGGATATCGACGACGACGGGACCCGGGCGGCCCGACTGGGCAACGCGGAAAGCCTCATGGATGATGCGGGCGAGATCGTTGACGTCCTTGACCAGCCAGTTGTGCTTGGTGCACGGCCGGGTGATGCCGACCGTGTCGCACTCCTGGAAGGCGTCGGAGCCGATCAGCGAGGTCGGAACCTGGCCGGAGATGCAGACGAGCGGGATCGAATCCATCAGCGCGTCCTGCAGCGGCGTCACCGCATTGGTGGCGCCGGGGCCTGACGTGACCAGCATGACGCCGACCTTGCCGGTGGAGCGGGCGTAACCTTCGGCCATGTGGCCGGCGCCCTGCTCGTGGCGAACGAGGATGTGCTGGATATCGTCCTGCTGGTGGATTTCGTCGTAGATCGGAAGCACCGCGCCGCCCGGATAGCCGAAGATATGCTCGACGCCGTTGTCTCTCAGTGCCTGGAGAACGATCTCCGCGCCTGTCATCTGGTTTTCTGTACCGCTCATTGACTTGCTTCCGTCCCTTTTCCCAGTTGGGTGCTTAGCTTGTTTGAAGGCATAAAAAAAGGCCCCGTCAGGAGCCTCGTTCAGCGCATGGGTGGCTACCGCCGGATGGTTACACCATCCTGCCCATGCGCCGTCCCACCACAAGAATAACCGCGAAATTTTTCATGGGCCGAGTTGATAACCACAAATGCCGAAGGCGTCAACGGCTTTTAGTTACACGATCGGGCTTCCGCGCGGAACATTGTTGCGCAAACAGGGGCGCCCGGCCCGTGGCCGGTTGAGAAAACCGGGCGGCAAGGTGCCGAAGCGGCTCATTCCGGCACCAGATCATGTCAGCCTGTCGGGTGCCGATCAGAACGCCGGCGCAGCGGCCTTGCAATCGCGTCGACACTATTTGATTAACCTGCTAGTATCCGTGACTTACGATTGCAAGCGTACGGTTCGGCGCGGAGATTCACCTCTCGCGCGAGGTGAATCTCCGCGCGATCATTTGTCTGCCATTTATTCTTACGCCACTTATCGCCACCCTCGGAGCGATCGCTACCGGGAGGCGACCTCATGTAAGCCGAGTGCGGCATAGAGGGAGAAAAATCAGATGGTGAAGCTTGTGCAGAAAGCCGTGGTGCGTTCCACCGCGACGGTGTCGGCTGCGGTATTGGCATTAATCGTTGGCATGGGAACACCTTCAGGCGCGAAGGCCGGGGAGGCTGAGGCCAAGAGCCTGCTCAAGGCCATGTCCGACTATTTGGCGGCGCAGAAGACCATATCTTTTGGTTATGATACTAATCTCGAGGTTGTTACCAAGGATCACCAGAAGCTCCAACTAGCGAGTTCTGGAACGATCGATCTCACCCGGCCCGACAAGATTCGTGCGACGCGCACTGGCGGCTTCGCCAATGTCGAGATGATCTTCGACGGCAAGACTCTCACGATTCTCGGCAAGGACGCCAATCTCTATACCGAGGTCGAGAAGACCGGCACGCTGGACCAGCTCGTCGACGAGTTGCGGGAAAAGCTCCAGAAGCCCATGCCTGGCGCCGATTTGCTTCTGTCGAATGTCTACGATGTGCTGATGACCGACGTTGTTGACGTAAAGGACCTCGGCAGCGGCGTAATCGGCGGCACCGAATGCGATCATCTGGCATTTCGCACCAAGGAGAGTGACTGGCAGATCTGGATCGCTCAGGGCGAGCGCCCCTATCCCTGCCGGTATGTCATCACCAGCAATCAGCTTGACCAGGCACCGCAATACAGCGTCCAGACCAGGGACTGGAAGACCGGCAGTGAGGTTGCTGCGGACGATTTCGGCTTCAAGAACGAGACCAACGCCAAGAAGGTCGATCCGAAGGAACTCACCGATATTGATGAACTGCCCGGCCATCTGGCCATAGGAGGCGGCCAATGACCGTGTCAAAGAAATTGAGAATTGTGCTGCTCGCCGGCATCGTCGGCTTTCCAGCACTGCAAGCGGCGGAGCGCATTCCAGCATCGAGTTCGTACAGTTTCGTCTCGACAGCCGAGGCCAGGGTCGGGCGTCCGCTTACGCCGGTCAGCGTGGCCGGAGTGGCGCGGCGCACCGTGCGCCGCTGCGCAGTTGGCGTCTACTACTGCTAAATCGCAGCCGAGAAGCTCAATGCGCTCCTATGGTCGGGTGATCAAGACGTGCAGCTACTGCATGTTTCTTTAATCGTAGCCGGTTAAAGGACAAAAACATGCAGTAGGCTCCCGCTTCAGGCGGTAGCGGCGAGCGCCGGATAGTCGACGTAACCCTTCGCGGTGCCGCCGAAATAGGTCATGCGGTCGGCGTCGTTCATAGGCGCGTCGGCTTTCAGCCGGTGAACGAAATCCGGATTGGCCAGCACCATCTGGCCATAGGCTTCCAGATCGGCGAGCCCGGATGCGAGATCGGAACCGATCTCGTCGCGTCCGCGGCCGGGCCTGTTCAGGATCAAGGGCTGCATCCACAATTTGCGAAGCGAGGCGAGCAGCGGCTCGTCGCCCGCATGCATGATGTGCAGATAGGCAAGGCCCAGCTTGTCGAGTTCGGCCACCAGATAACGATAGAGATCCGGCCCTTCGGCACCCTCGTCGATGCCCCACATCGCAAGGCCGGGAGAAAGCCGAATGGCGGTGCGGTCCGCGCCGATCTCCTCGGCGATGGCCGCGGCCACCTCGATCGCGAAGCTCGCGCGGTTCTCGATCGATCCGCCATATTCGTCGGTGCGGGTGTTGGCGCTCGGCGCCAGGAACTGATGAACCAGATAGGCGTTGGCGCCATGGATCTCGACGCCATCGGCACCGGCCTCGATTGCGCGACGGGCCGCATGGCGGAAGTCAGCGACCGTCTGGCGCACCTCTTCTGACGTCAGCGCCCGCGGCGTCGGGATGTCCTGCATGCCCGTCGCCGTGAACATGCCGCTCCCCGGCGCGATCGCCGACGGCGCAACGCCCTGGCGGTGATGCGGCGTGTTGTCCGGATGCGACATGCGTCCGGCATGCATGAGCTGGACGAAGATATGACCGCCCCTCTCGTGCACGGCAGCAGTAATCTTCTTCCAGCCGGCGACATGCGCATCGGTGTAGATGCCGGGTGTGGTGAGATAGCCCTGGCCATCGTCCGAAGGCTGGGTGCCCTCGGTCACGATCAGGCCGACGCTGGCGCGCTGGGCGTAATATTCGGCGGCGAGTGTGCCGGGCGTACCATCGAATTCGGCGCGGCTGCGGGTCATCGGCGCCATGGCCAGCCGGTTGGCAAGCGTGTAGCGACCGATACGGACAGGGTTGAATAGCGTGCTCATTGGGCTCTCCATGTTGAGGCGCTTTATCGTGTTGCAGCCCTTGTCCACTATTCCGACGCTGGGATAAATCTGGGAAGATTGAAATTACTATTCCATTGATGGAGCAATACGGTGACCCATCTGAACGACATGGCACTGTTCGTCGAAGTGGCGAAAGCCCGAAGCTTCCGCAAAGCGGCGGAGGTTGTCGGCATGCCCAACTCCACCCTGTCGCGACGGATCAGCGAATTGGAGAAGGCGATCGGGTTGAGACTGCTCAACCGCACGACGCGAAAGATCGAACTCACCGAAGCGGGCCAGCTCTATTTCGAGCGCAGCAAACGCATCGTCGACGAGGCGCGCCTGGCGCATGAGCAGCTTGGCGCCATGCTGGAGCAGCCGAGCGGCCTCCTGCGCGTCTCGATGCCGGTCGATTTCGCAACCATCTACATGACGCCGCTGATCGCGGAATTCGCCCGGCGCTATCCCGGCATCACCTTCGATTTCGACCTGACGCCGCGACGCGTCGATCTGGTGGCGGAGCCCTTCGACGTGGTGATCCGTGCGGGCGAACTGCAGGATTCACGCCTGATTGCGCGGCTGCTCGGCCGCCACGCACGCTATCTCTACGCTTCCCCTGCCTATCTGGCGGCGTCTGGGGAGCCACAGGATCCGGCGGATCTGGCCCGCCACGACTGCATCTCCATGCCGAGGGCAACGGACTGGACGCTGCATGATGGCAGCAACCACAAGATCGAGGTTTCGGTCGGCGGCCGCTTCACGGTCAACAATGTCGGCATGATGAGCGCACTTGCCGTCAACGGTCAGGGCATCGCCTTGCTGGCCGAACGCATCGCCGGTGACGATTTCGCCGAGGGCCGGTTGAAGCGTGTGCTGCCCGCCTGGGAGGGCATCTCCGTCGCAATCCACGCCATCACCGAAACGCGGCTGCTGCCGGCCAAGACCCAACGCTTCATTGAATTTCTGCAGCAACAGATGGGACGCAGCTAGAGTGAATCGCGCAGAAGTACGCAGCGGTTTTACGAAACGACATTCGAAAAATCGAAAAAGACGCAAGGAGCGAATCTGAAAAACGCGCTTGGACCGCGAACGCCTTCATCTTCCGGCCCTAGTGAGAACACGCTAAAATATAGACAGCATGCGGAGAGCAGGATGGCAAACGGGCGCGTCGAGCGGCGACTTGCGGTCATCATGGCCACCGACATTGTCGGCTACTCCCGTCTGACGGAGGCCGACGAAATTCGCACGCTCGGCACTATGAAGCGGCTGCAGACGTCCATCCTTGCTCCCAGCATCGCCGCCTGCGGCGGGCGGATCGTCAAGCTGATGGGTGACGGCGCGCTGGTCGTCTTCGACTCCGCCGTCAACGCGGTGGATTGCGCCCTGTCGCTGCAGGAGGCGCTCGCTTCCGATCAGCTGGAGCAGCCTCCCGACGACCGCATCCTCGTCAGGATCGGCATTAATCTCGCCGACGTCGTCATTGAAGGAGACGATCTCCTTGGCGACGGCGTCAACGTCGCCGCGCGCCTGCAGGCCTCGGCGTCCCCCGGTGGCATATGCATCGCCGATGTCGTCCATCGGCAACTCAGCGCCAAGAACCGATCGGCCTTCCTCGACGGCGGCGAGATCGCGCTGAAGAACATCACGCGCCCCATCCGCGTCTGGCACTGGACGGACGCACCGACAATGGGGCCGGCGGCCTCGCAAGCCTGCGCGCACACGTCGATCGCGGTCCTGCCATTCGAGAACCTCGGCGGCGCGACGGAGCAGACCTTCTTCAGCGACGGCGTCAGCGAGGACGTCATCGGCGGGCTCGCGCGGTTCCGCTCGCTTTCCGTCACATCAGCCAGTTCATCCTTCAGCTTCCGCGATCGAAGTGTCGATAGAAGGGAGATCGGCCGCCGGCTCGGCGTCACCTACCTCGTCGAGGGCAGCGTCCGCCGCGCCGGCGAGCGGATCCGCGTCACCGCGCAGCTGGTCGAGGCAGCGAGCGGCGCGCACCTCTGGTCGGAGCATTACGACCGAAGCCTGACGGATATTTTCGCGGTGCAGGATGAGGTGACCCGGACGATCGTCTCCACCCTCGTCGGGCAGATCGAGAGCGCCGGCATGCGGCAGGCGCTCCGCAAGCCGCCGACGAGCCTTGCGGCCTATGAATTCTACCTGCGTGGGCTCGCGCATATTCGCGGCTACGAGCCGGAAGACAACCGGCAGGCATGCGCCATGTTCCAGGCGGCGGTCGACCGCGACCCGCATTTTGCCTTGGCTTACGCCCATCTGGCACTCGCGACCACCGCCGCGCAAGGCTACGCCAATGCCCCGCAGGACGTTCTCGACTGTGCCCTGGCCATGGCGCGCAAGGCGGTCTCGCTCGACGAGACCGAAGGCGGTTGCCAGCGGCTGCTGGCGCTCATTCACGTCAATCGCCGCGAATTCGAGTTGGCCGAGCGGCACTATCGGCGCGCCTATCTGCTGAACCCCAATGATGCCAGTACGCTGGTGCAGATGGGAGGCCTCTTTGCGCGACGCGGCAAGCTTGATGAAGCAATGGAGTGGATCAACGAAGGCTTCCGGCTGAACCCATTTCCGCCGCCCTGGTATAGCGCTGCACTCGGCAACGCCCTTTATATCCTCGGCCGCTATGAAGAGGCGGCCGCGGCGCTCAAGGAGTTGCCCAATCCCGGCCCCTTCACGCTCGCGCGCCTTGTCGCCTGCCATGCGCAGGCCGGCAGCAGCGCCGCCGCCGAGGAGACGAAGGCCCGCCTTCTGCAGGTGCGCCCGGACTTCTCCACGGAAGACTTCATCCGGCGCGGCCTCCTGCTTGAGCTGGACGAACACCGCGACCTGTTCCGCCAGGGCCTGCTGAAGGCAGGACTGCCGGCGTGACGCAATCGGCTGGCCCGATCATGGAACCGTTTCACACCGGAATTGGTTTCAGAACCGCGAAAAGCCCGTGAGCGGCGGCATGATGAAACCGCGCCTGTCACCGATGAAGGGCGCAGGCCCCTTGGCCACCGCCTCGCTCGGATTGCCGTAGACCTCGAGCCGCTCCACCGTGCAATGGGCAGACACATCCTGGATATGCGCGTCGGACATCTGCCAGTGTCGGAGCACGTCCTGCGAATTACGATAGAGCTGGATACTTACCGCCTGCATCGCCTTCTCGTCGATGAAGGTCTGCGCCATCAGCTGCGGTGCGTGCGTTTCAACGAAGGCGATCGCGCTCAGCACCGCCTCGCGGAACGGATCGAGATGGCCGGGGGTGATCCTCATCAGGTTCCGAAAAAGCAGCTTCTCAGTCATGCCGTCCTCCATGTCGCTTATCGTCTGGCTCCCCGGGCCGGGCTAGAACCGGGAATGACGCTCCGCGCGTCGTCATGGAAGGGTTTGTAGGAGCTCAACTATAGTTGAGGTCAAGCCTGATAAAACGACAAAGTTTTAGGGGCGAACGCTGTTCGTGCACCCCGCATTAACACTTGCCGTGGAAGATTCGCATTGCTGCATGATGCAGCTTCAAACCAAGGGCAATGATATGCTTGACCTCCCTGTGTTGATGCCGCTCGTCATCAGCTTTGCTGCGATCTACCTGTTCTTCCGCTGGGTCGTATTCGACATGAACTCCCCCAAATAGCCGGCAGCCGCGCGCCACCTCGATCCCCGCCATCCCGCCCGAAGATCCCTTGATATCGTCGACCAGACGGAAGCCGCGTCTCACGGCTGTTGTGGTGGCAGCAGGAACAGGGTCATGCCGAAGATCACGTAGACCGTCAGCGCCAGCACGCCCATGTACCAGGCAGAACGGCCGGCATTCGACAGCAGCGTCGCCGCCATGGTCGCGACCAGCATCATCACGATGGCCCCCGGCCAGAACTGCAGGTCCATCGGCTGCGGCCCGAGCACATAGCTCAAGAGCACCAGCAGCGGCGCGACAAAGAGAGCGATCTGCACCGCGCTGCCGAGCGCGATGCCGACGCTCAGGTCGAGCCGGTCCTTGCGCGCGGCGGAAAAGGCGGTCGCCATCTCGGCGGCGGCCCCGACGAGCGCGACGACGACGAAGCCGACGAAGGCCGGCGTCATGCCAAGCTCTTCTGCCGCCACCTGCACCGAGCCGACGAAAACCTCGCTGACGAGCGCCACCAGCACGGTCACCGCCAGAAGCACGCCGATACCGGTCGCCAGCGGCCAATGCGCCTCCTCTCCGCCATGCCCGGAGCCGGCGGAGATGAAAAGTTCGCGATGGGTCCTGAGCGAAAACAGCATCCAGAGCCCGTAGACGACGATCAGGACAACAGACAGGCCGGCGCTCAATTGCTGGGTGAAGGGCGTCTGCGGCTGTCCGTCGGCTGCGCCGATGAGCGACGGCACGAGAACCGCGACCGTCGCCATGAACAGAAGGCTCGCCAGGAAGCGCGCATTCACCCGGTTGAACTCCTGCAGGTGATAGCGCAGTCCGCCGAAGAGGAACGAGCCTCCGAGCATGAAGAGCGTATTGGTGACGATGGCGCCGGCGATCGAGGCCTTGACCAACAGATACTGACCGGCGGCGAGCGCCATCAGCGCGATGACGAGTTCCGTCAGGTTGCCGAGCGTCGCGTTGAGCAACGCGCCGATCGTATCGCCGGTTCGTGCCGCGACGGACTCCGTCGCCTGGCTGAGCAGGGCCGCAAGCGGCACGATGGCAGCCACCGAAAGGAGGAACAGCAAAGTGTGTGCCCCCGGCCAGATGTGCTCGCCCGCGATCGCCAGGGGGACGAAAACGAGAAGCCAGAGAATGGGTGTCCGGCGCACGTAATCAAATGCACTGCCCATGGCCGCCTCCCCCCGCCAACCGGCAAGCCTAAACCGGATGCCATGTCCGGCTGGATGCTGTTGGTCAGGGCATAGGATTATTCCGCTTCCGGCAAAGGCGCATTGACTTTTATCAAGTCGCACGCGCTACCGTTGACCAGCCGCGCCACGAGATCGCCGCGCAGACGCTCCAGGTCACAGCGGCAGCTCCGTCGAGAGCTTCACCTTCTGCATGGGCACATCCGTCTTGACGCTCTGCACCCCCTTGATCCGGGTCAGGTGCTCGATCTGAAAGCGCCTGTAGTCGTCGAGATCGCGGGCGACGATCCGGAGCAGGAAGTCGCATTCGCCGGCCATAAGGTGGCATTCGACGATCTCCGGCAGACGCTTCACCGCCTCGTTGAAGTCGTCGACCGACTTGGCGTCCTGCCCCTTCAGCCACACCCGGGCAAAGACCGTGAGGCCCATGCCGACTTTGGAAGCGTCGAGCAGCGCGACGTAACGGCTGATTACGCCGGCGTCTTCCAGGAGCTTCACGCGCCGGAGACAGGGTGAAGGCGAAAGCCCCACCTCCCTGGCAAGCTCCACGTTCTGCAGGCGGCCGTTTCGCTGCAGGGCGGCAAGAATCCGCCGATCGATGGCGTCAAGTTCGATTGGCATCGGATGCCTCTTTTCTCTCTCATTTTACATACAGATGCCAAATTTTCGCAATTGCGAAGCATAAAAGCAACCCGATTGCGCGGCCGCATGGCTAGTCTCCGCCACCAAAGGAGACGCCATGAGCAGCATAGAATTGGATACCCTCGGCGAGGTCGCAAAACCTGTCGGGGCCAGCGAATTCCTCCGGGGGCTGACCGCAGCCGTGCCGGTCCAGATCGGCTTTGTTCCCTTCGCGCTGGTGCTTGGGGCACAGGCCGCGCAGAAGGGCCTGAGTCCGGCGGAGGTCCCGTTGATGACCGGCTTCAATTTCGGCGGCGGCTCGGAATTCGCCGCCATCGATCTGTGGACCTCGCCGCCGCATATCGCGCTGATCGTCGCCATCACCTTCCTGATCAACAGCCGGCACCTTTTGATGGGGGCCGCGCTGGCACCCTTTCTCGGCGCCTTACCGAAACGGAAGGTTTTGCCGGCGCTGTTTTTCATGTGTGATGAAAGCTGGGCGATGGGGCTTGCCGATGCGCGTGCCCGGTCTGTCTTTAGCATGCCCTACTTCCTCGGCGCCGGCATCGCGCTCTGGGCCTGCTGGATGGCCTTCACCGCTGTCGGTGCGGCAATCGGCCCGATGATCGGCGACGTCGAGGTCTATGGGTTCGACATGGCCTTCCCCGCGGTGTTCCTTGTGCTGCTCAAGGGCATGTGGACCGGGCTGCGCACCGCCCGCCCCTGGCTCGTCAGTCTCGTGACCGCCGCCCTCGTCTACCTGTTTGTCCCCGGCGCCTGGATGTGGCAGCCGGTGCGCTCTCCGGCCTCATCTCCAGCTATCTCCTTGCGAAGCAGCCATGATCGACACATCGACTCTTCTCACCATCCTGCTGATGGCGTCGGTCACATACATGACCCGCGCGCTTGGCTATCTGGCGCTGCGCGGCCGCACGCTCGGCTATCGGGCAACCGCCGTAATGGAGGCTGCACCGGGCTGCGTGCTGATCTCGGTCATCGCTCCGGACTTCGTCTCCGACAAACCGGCAAGCCTGATCGCGCTGGCGGTCACGCTTGTGGCCGCCACCCGGTTGTCGCTGCTGCCGACCGTGCTGATCGGTGTCGCCTCGGCCGGCATCCTGCGCCACGTCCTGGGCTGACCGTCGCGCAAATCCGCGAAACCACTTGTTAAATCCCCCCGGCTAACATGAGCGACCGTGATGCCGGGGTTTTTGCGTTGCTGAACAATGATCTTCATTCCTCAATCCGCGCAGGAGAGCAGGATCGCCGTGACGGCCTGAAGCCCGGCAACCGGTTCCTGGGGCGTGTCGTCGCGTGCAGCGGCGCGCGCGCCACGATCGCTGCCGTCGCCGAAAACGGCGAAACGTCGCTGACCGAACTCTGGTCGGTCGGGCGGCTGATCTCGATCTCCGTCGGCAGAAACCGTGTCGTGGCGCTGGTCTATTCCATGCAGACCGCCTCTGCCGAATGGGGCGAGGAAGCCAACAACACCTTCCGCATCGAAGTCGAACTGATGGGCGAGGTCCACAGGGGGGCCGATGGGCGCGAGGCGTTTTCCGCCGGCATCAGCCAATATCCCTATCTCGGCGCCATCGTGCACCGCATTCGCGCGGCCGACCTTGCCCGCATCTACGATTCCGGCCGCAGCGACAGCTGCATCATCGGCAAGCTCACCCAGGATGAAAGCCTCGACGCGACGATCCACGTTCCCTCGATGCTGGCCAAGCACTTCGCCATCGTCGGCACGACCGGCGTCGGTAAATCGACCGCAGTCACGCTGCTGCTCAACAAGGCGATCGCCTCGGATCCGAAGCTGCGCGTGCTGATCCTCGACCCGCACAACGAGTTCGCCGCCGCCTTCCCGGAGCTTGCGGTCGTCATCGACACCGACACGCTCGACCTGCCCTTCTGGTTCTTCCGCCTCGAGGAATTCGCCGAGGTGATCTTCCGCGGCCGCCCCGCGCCACCGGACGAGCTCGACATGCTGCGCGACATCATTCCCGAAGCGAAGAAGGCTTTCCGGGGTGGCGAATCCGGCCTCATGCGGCGCCAGACCGAGAAAAGCTCGATCACCGCGGATACGCCGGTGCCCTACCGCATCGCAGACCTCTTGGCGCTGATCGACGAGCGCATCGGCCGGCTCGAGGGGCGCAACGACAAGCCGCATCTGCGCTCGCTGAAGGTCAAGATCGTCTCGGCAATCAACGATCCGCGCTACCATTTCATGTTCTCCTCGAACACCATCACCGACACGATCCAGGACACGATCGCCAAGATCTTCCGCATTCCCGGCGATGGAAAGCCGATCGCCACCTTCGAACTTGCCGGCATTCCCTCGGAAGTCGTCAATTCCGTCGCTTCGGTGCTCTGCCGCATGGCCTTCGAAATCGGCCTGTGGAGCAATGGCGGCATTCACATGCTTGTCGTGTGCGAAGAGGCGCACCGCTACGTGCCGGCCGATCCCTCGCTCGGCTTCCTGCCGACCCGCCAGGCGATTGCCCGCATCGCCAAGGAAGGCCGCAAATACGGCGTCTCGCTCGGCGTCATTACCCAGCGCCCCGGCGAGCTCGACCCGACGATCCTTTCTCAGTGCTCGACGGTCTTTGCCATGCGGCTTGCCAACGACCGCGACCAGGAGATCATCCGTTCGGCCATTCCGAACTCCTCGACCTCGACCACCAGTTTCATCTCCTCGATCGGCAACGGCGAAGCGATCGCCTTCGGCGAGGCCGTCGCGGTGCCGATGCGCATGCGTTTCAACCGTATCGCGGAAGAGCGCCTGCCGCGCGCCCACGGCATCGTCGACCGGATCGACGAGGACGCACCGCCAACCGTCGACCTGCGTTCGATCGTCAGCCGCATGCGGGCGATCAACGGGCCGGATATTTCCGGCTTCCAGCAGAGCTACATTGCGGCAACGACCGGCAGCGAAGAGCAGCGCTGGGACAGCGAACTCGGCTCCACATCCGCAAGCGAGGCGGAGCATGGCTTCGCCGACGAGGCCCTCTCTGCCGAGCCCTACCGCCCGGACATGCTTCCACGCAGCACCATTTCCGCCAATCCCGAGCTGGAGCGCTTCAACCAGATCCGCCAACAGCTTCTGAACGAAAAGCCCGCGGCCGAGCAGCCCGCGCCTCGCTTCGGGGCGCCGCCGCCGACGGCACACGATTCGCCGCCCGCCGCGGGCGATCGACCGCGCGCAGGGTCGCTCCGGGAAAGCCTGCTGAAACGGCCGCTCGGCAGCATCATCCGCAAGACCTAGCGCAAATTCCTGTCGCCCCTTGCGCGACACCCCGCCTTGCCAGGGAAATTGGGCCACTGATAGAGTACGGGTCATGATTGCCTCGTGATCCGGGCGCTCATCCAAAGGTGCGGCCGCAAGACTTCTGGAATGCCACGGAACCTTTGCAGCGCGCCGTCGTTGGTCTGCGCAATCCTGTGGCGCGAACGGCCGGCAGATCTTCACGCACTCAACGAAAACGACGTCAGGAGGCCGCCATGGTCGCAAGCGTAACCCCTTTCTTGATGTTCCAGGATGGCGTGGCAGAGGCAGCCATGGCCTTCTACATCTCGCTCTTCCCGAATGCCGAGGTGCTGGAGATCGAACACTATGGCCCGGGCGAGCAGGGTCCTGAAGGCAGCATCAAGGTCGCGCTCTTCCGGCTCGGCGCACAGAGGGTCAAGTGCATCGACAGCCCGGTCAAGCACGCCTTCGATTTCACCCCGTCCTTCTCCTTCTTCGTCGAATGCCAGAGCGAGGACGAGATCATCACGCTCGCGACCATGCTGGTCGAGGACGGCGCCGTGCTGATGCCGCTCGACAACTACGGTTTCAGCCAGCGCTTTACCTGGATCAACGACCGCTTCGGCGTTTCCTGGCAGCTGAATTTGGCGGCCTGAGCGCAACTCTGCCGAGCGAGACTGACGGTCAGCCCCTCAAATCGGCATAGTCCCACGATGCCTCAAGCCGGAGACGGGCCTCATTGACGACGTCGGCGTAGTCTGCCCGAAAAGGTGCGACCAGTTGCTTTTCCAGATCCGCAAGCAGCCCGTGCAGCACAGCGCATTCAGCGGTGCTTTCGAAGCATTCCGCGCCCGGCGTGGGAGCATCATTCTCCTCGCACCAACGGGAAAGAAGGTCGAAAAGTACGAGGGCTTCATCCGGAGAAAGGCGGATTTCCGCGCTGTCGGGAAGTGATTTCTGCTCGTTTTTCATGGTCGGGAGTTGGCCCCTCCGCTCGACAACACGGCCTCGGCGCGCTCGATGCGCCGCCAGCTCTCGTCGAGCTGGTTGCGGAACCAGGTCATCTGGCGCTTGGCATATTGCCGCGTTGCCGCAGCCCCCATCTCGATCACCTCGGCCTCGTCGAGTTCGCCCCTCAAGAGTGCCGCAATCTGGCTGACGCCGATCGCCTTCATGAGGGGCATTTCCGGCGGCAGGTCGAGCGAAAGCAGCGTCCGCACTTCGTCGATCGCGCCTCCCGAAAGCATCAGCTCGAAACGGCGATTGATGCGGTCGTGCAGGAGCTTTCGCTCCGGCAGCACCACGTATTTTTCCGCCCGGTCCGGATCGACGATCATCGGGCCGTTCTGCTTTTGGAAGAAGCGGATCGGTTTGCCGGTCGCCTCCACCACTTCGAGCGCCCGGACGATCCGCTGGCCGTCGCCGACGTTCAAGGTCGCCGCCGTCTCCGGGTCCTTGGCCTCGAGCACGCGATGCAGGGCTTCGGGCCCTTCAGCCTTCAGCCGTTCGCGCAGCCGCTCGCGGATCGCGGTCGGGATCTCGGGCATGTCCGAGAGACCGCCGGTCAGCGCCTTGAAATAGAGCCCGGTGCCGCCGACGAAGACCGGCATCCGCCCCTCCTGCTTGAGCCTGGCGACCAGCGCCTGCGCCTCGCGCACCCAGGCGCCGGTGGAATAGGCTGCGGCGGCCGGTACATGGCCATAGAGACAGTGCTCCACGCCGCCCATATCCTGATCATCCGGCCGGGCCGTCAACAATCGCAGCGTGTCATAGACCTGCATGCTGTCGGCATTGACGACCACGCCGCCATGCCGGCGCGCCAGTTCGACCGCAAGCGCAGACTTGCCGCTGGCGGTCGGCCCGGTTATCAGGATCGCGTCGCTCTCGGTTTCAAGGTTATTGTCCATGGCTCTCGTTGCCACGCTTATCGCCAATCCGTCAAATCCTGTTCTGACGCCAGCACTCGCGGAAGCCGCCGCCGATGCCGTCAAGGCGTCCGGCCTCTATTGGCTGGCCGATGGCGTCGCCTGCGATATCGCGCTTGCCGACGGCACCGATCCGGATGCGGCCGAAACCCTGCTGCGCGGTGCAATCGGCGGCGCGCCGATCGACGTCGCCGTGCAGGACGCCGAAAGCCGCCGCAAGCGGCTTTTGATCGCCGACATGGATTCGACCATGATCGGCCAGGAATGTATCGACGAGCTCGCCGCTGAAGTCGGCCTCAAGGACAAGGTGGCGGCCATCACCGCCCGCGCCATGAACGGCGAGATCGCCTTCGAGCCGGCGCTGATCGAGCGCGTCGCGCTTCTGAAGGGCCTGCCACTCAGCGTCGTCGGCGAGGTGATTGCCAAGCGCATTACGTTGACGCCAGGCGGACGCACCCTGATCGCGACGATGAAGAGCAAGGGGCATTACACCGCGCTCGTCTCCGGCGGCTTCACCGTCTTCACCGGACCGATCGCCGAGATGCTCGGCTTCGACGAGAACCGCGCCAACACGCTGATCGCCGAAGAGGGCCTCCTCACCGGCGAGGTCGCCAATCCCATCCTCGGCAAGCAGGCCAAGGTCGATGCCCTCATCGACATCGCCGACCGCCTCGCTATCTCGACGGACGAGGCCCTTGCCGTTGGTGACGGTGCCAACGATCTCGGCATGATCCAGCTTGCGGGCACCGGCGTGGCGCTGCATGCCAAGCCTGTGGTCGCCGAACAGGCCAAGGTCCGCATCGACCACGGCGACCTGACCGCCCTTCTCTATCTGCAGGGCTATCGCAAGACGGATTTCGTCGGATGATCATCTCCGAGACCGAGCGGCTGCGGATTCGCGCCTGGAAGGAAAGCGACCGCGATCTCTTCTTCGCGATCAACAGCGATCCGAAGGTCATGGAGTTCTTCCCCTTCCGCCGCAACCGCGCGGAGGCCGACGCGCTGTTCGATCGTGTCGGCCGCGGCATTGCCGAGACCGGTCTGGGTTTCTTCGCGATAGCGCTGAAGGCCGACGACCGGCCGATCGGCTTCTGCGGCCTCGCCTTGACCGACCTGGAGCCACACCTGCCCAAGGGAACGGTCGAGATCGGCTGGCGACTGGCGCCATCCTATTGGGGCAAGGGCTTTGTCACGGAAGCCGCCTCAGAGCTCCTGCGCTACGCCTTCGAGGAAAAGGGGCTCGACGAGGTGGTCTCCTTCGCGATCGCCGCCAACAGCCGCTCGACGGCGGTCATGCAACGGCTCGGCTTGCACCGCGACGCCACCCGCGACTTCGACCACCCCCGCGTCCCCGCCGACCAGCCGGCGCTCGTCCCCCACGTGCTCTACGCCATCAGCGCTGGGGAATGGCGAGAAGAGTGTTTGAAGCCGAGGAAGTAGCCCCATCGAAGGCAGCCCCTCACTGTCCTGCCGGACATCTCTCCCCGTGAGACGGGGAGAGAGTGGCTAGTAGCCAGCACGCAGCCCGCAACTGCTAGGCTAGAGCATGTCGAGGGGCTCTGCTGTTTCCCTCGACAAGGCGAATGGAATTGGCAAACTCGGCATTCGTCGACATTGATTGAGGCAGCCATTTCGCGACTGGCGTCTCTCTCCCCGCTTGCGGGGAGAGATGTCCGGCAGGACAGTGAGGGGCACGCTGCAATTTGCAAAGCACACGTCACCGCTACCGCACACACCCCGGATAGCTCCGCTCGATCCAGTCGACAAACGCCCGCGCGGCATTGGAAAGCGCCTCGAAACGCCGCGTCACGAGGAAGAACGCCCCATAGGGCACCGAGACATCGAAGGGCCGCATCAACCGTCCGGCCGCAAGGTCATCGAGCGCATGGTCACGGTCGATCAGACCGACGCCGCTGCCCCGCACGGTCGCCTGCAGCACCATCGAGCCATCGGCGAAGATAGCGCCGCGTTCCAGCTTGACGGGTGCGGCACCCGCAGCCGCGAACCATTGCTCCCAGAGCGCACGGTTATCCTCGTGCAGAAGCGCGTGCTGCATCAGGTCCTCGGGGTGAACAAGCGGCCGCCCCGAGGCGGCCAGCGCCGGTGCGATCACCGGGATCATCTGCACGCGCGCCAGCAGCCGCGCCTCCACCCGCGGCCATGAAACGGCGGTCAAGCTGTGGCGGATGGCGATGTCGGCCTCGCCGCTGCGAAACTCGGAAAGCCGCGGATCGGCATCGATCACCAGGTCAATCTCCGGGTGCGCCTCCTGAAACTCCTGCAGATGCGGCACCAGCCAGCACCCGGCAAAGGAAGGCTCGGCGCTGACCTTCAGCGTCTGCGAGAGCCGCCGCCCCGAAAGCACATCCAGGCTCTCTCCGACCATGTCGAATGCCGACGTCAGCACGCCAAGCAGCACGCGGCCATCAGCCGTCAGCCGGACGCTGCGATGATCCCGTTCGAACAGCGGCCGGTCGATCAGGTCCTCGAGCTCGCGCACCTGCCGGCTGATCGCGGCCTGCGAAACGAAAAGCTCGGCGGCGGCCAGCGTGAAGCTCTCCAGCCGTCCCGCCGCCTCGAAACTCCGCAGCGCCGTCAGGGGCAATCGTCCGCGCTTCATGCATAACCTCAAGTTATCCGAAGCCGACAGTAAACTCGTTTGAGGGACAGGGGCAAGTGCGGTGAAATAAAGGTCAGAAAGGAGGTGCGGTCATGCTCGCGATCATCGACATCCTGTTCGAAGCCCTGCGGCTGATGACCTTCCAGCCGGCCCGCAGGAAGTCCTGCATGCACCCTCGAGCGGCAGAGAGTGGCGACTGTTAGTCTGCGGCGCCTCAACGCCTCACCCAGACCGAGGTTCCGGCAGCACGATCGTAAACGGGGTCCCGCTTTCGGATGACACTCACGGTAATCCAAGCAAACCATCCGACGAATATGAGCCCTGCGAGAATGTTGGCGCCGACGAAGAAAGGGTGGGTGAGCAGAACAAACGGGTCCCAGGCCCCATGTGCCACAGCGAGTTCAAATCCCAACGTCACCAGCATGCCGGGAACGACCGCAGCAAACATCACGGCGTAACGCAGCAAAGCCGAACGGACAGGTACGCCAACGGCGAAGGCATCCCGATGGCTCGCCGTTCTGATGGAAAGCAACTGCTTACCGAGCGTCGCGCCGCGGCGGCTTTCCAGCACCACGAGATACGCCAGGAATACAATAAAGCCGAAGAAATCGACGGGCCAGACGTCGCGTTGTTTCCCGTCTGGTCCCAGATAATAGGTTTGCGAAATCCGGGTCGTGGTCCCAGCTTCAACGGTAATCTTGCTGACCGTCAAAGTTCTTTTCAGGTCGAACCCAGCCAACGTAACCCGGCATTCAACGACGCTATTGTAATCGGCTGGTGGCGGTGGCGTAGGCGCTATCAGAAGATCACCGATATCTTCGCAAACCGTACTATGGAAACCAAAACTGGCCTGCACGGCTCCGCCGGTTAGCATGAACAGAACGACGACCACAGCCTGCATCGGCAGGGCGACAAGCATAAAGTCTATGAGGAATGCTATGGCTCGTCGCCAGAAGCCTGCGCGCGATACGACATTCTCAACGCTGTCCGTCATCAGATTCCCCCGGCGCAATGGGATCTGTTCGACCCCAGTTCGCTAGGTGTAAGGACAACCTTGCGGGGAAATCAATACCTGCCCTACCCGCGCCAGCCGCTTCGTCGCCATAATCGCATGCAACTCTGAAGGAAACGCGGACAACCGTACGCCCCTTTCTGGTCGCGGACGCAGGATGAGGGGCGCCCGCAAACCACGACCGGAAGAGATCTGAATCAAAAACTGAACAGGTGGATTCTATCCTCAAGCCTGTCCGCCGATCGCACTGAAAAGACTCGACAATCGGCGGCAGGACTGCAGCAAAACACGCGGCGGCGGCTGGCCATCGTGGCGGGCTCGCCTTACTCCACCCGCACCGTGACGAAGCGCAGTTCGCCGGTCTTGCTGGAGAGCATCAAGAGCGCGTTGCGGCGGCCGTTCGACTTCAGCTCCTCGACGCGATCGGCAACGTCGCCGGGCGTATCCATCGCCTCCTGGCCGACCTCGACGATCACGTCGCCTGGCTCGACACGGCGTTCCGCCGCCGCCGAATTCGGCGAGACCTCGGTGATGACAACGCCGTCCACGTCTTCGGCAATGCCGTATTTCTTCCGCGTCTCCTCGTTCAGCGTCGCAAGCTTCATGCCGAGCACGACATCGGTCGCGGGCAGCGGGGCTGCTTCGGGCTTGTCCGGCTTTTGCGTCTCGTCGTTGGTTGTCGCCGCCGGCGCGGCAGCGACCTCATCGCCATCTTCGAGGCGACCGAGCGTCACCTTGACCGTCTGCTCCTTGCCGTCACGGACGACCACCACGTCGACCGCCTTGCCGACAGGGCTTTCGGCAACGGCACGCGGCAGATCGCGCATCTCCGTGACGTCACGGCCGTCGAACTTGACGATGACGTCGCCGGCCTTGATCTCGCCATGGGCAATCGGCCCGCCCTCGATGATGCCGGAGACGAGCGCGCCATGCGGCGTCGCCATCTTCAGGCTCTCGGCGATATCGTCGGTCACCGGCTGGATACGGACGCCGAGCCAGCCGCGCCGGGTCTCGCCGAAATCCTTGAGCTGCAGCACGACGTTGGCGGCAAGCTCCGTCGGTACCGAGAAGCCGATGCCGATCGAGCCACCCGACGGCGAGATGATCGCGGTGTTGATGCCGATCACTTCGCCGGCCATGTTGAAGAGCGGCCCGCCGGAGTTGCCGCGGTTGATCGCCGCGTCCGTCTGGATGAAGTTGTCGTAGGGACCGGCATTGATGTTGCGGCCGCGCGCCGAGATGATGCCGACGGAAACCGAGCCGCCGAGGCCGAACGGATTGCCGATCGCCATCACCCAGTCACCGATGCGCATCTTGCGGGAATCACCGAAAGGCACCGCCTTCAGCGGCGTCTTCGGCTCCACCTTCAAGACCGCGAGATCGGTCTTGGTGTCCTTGCCGACGAGCTTGGCCTTGAGCTTGCTGCCATTGGCAAAGTTGATCTCGATATCGTCGGCGCCTTCGATAACGTGGTTGTTGGTGACGATGAAGCCGGTGGGATCAATGACGAAGCCGGAGCCGAGCGAATCAACGGTGCGCTGGCGGTTACCGCCCTGGCCACCCTGCCCTTTGAAGAACTCGTCGAAATAGGGCTGGTAGGGCGAGCCCTCCGGCACCTGCGGTGCCGGCGCATCGTCGTCGTTCTTGACCTTCTGGGAGGTCGCGATGTTGACGACCGCGTCCAGCAGCCCGGCGGCGAGATCGGCAACGGAAGCGGGACCGTTGGTCGGCGGGCGAATGGCCGTGTTCTGGGCGAGCGCCGTGCTGCTGAAGGCAAGCGCGCTTGTCAGCGCCAGAACGCCCAAGGTGGCGCCAAGCGAGTGAGCTCGGAATTTCGTTCGCGTGGACAAGTCGCTTAAGCTCCTCTGGCTGTTCGATGGTCGACCGCTTCTCTTGGCCGCCACCTCTCCTGCCTACGGCGCCGGGCGCCATAGCACTTTGATTCTTCGCACAATTTTGTGTCGACCGGAACCGGCAAGAGCGCCTATGCGGTAGGAACCGTCGACGCAATCCGCAAACCGCGCGACTTTCGATTTTCACCTGAAGATAAGGCGGAATTCGGAAGCGTCCACACACGATTTCCTGATCCCCGCGCAGAGGACTGCGAAAGGCTGGAGGGTACCGGCTGCGTCTTCTTGGAAGGAGGCGCGACGTGTCAGGTCGTCAGGTCGTGCCCGTGGTCTTTCAGGGCCTGCACCGCCTTGTCGAGATCGGAACCGGCGACGAAGACATAGTCGGTGCTGAAGGTCGAATTGGCGAAGACGCCGACGCCGGCGGCCGAAAGCGGCCTGAGCACGGACGAGAGCACGCCGGGAACGTCAAAGGCAAAGTGCTGTTCGACGCGGAAGCAGCGCCAGCCGAGCGAGCTCTGGACGCTGGAAGGCACGCGGGCGGCTCGGCAGACCAGCGTCATCTCCTCGCGGGAGCTCGACACCGTCCAGAAGCCCGGCCCCGGCAACCATTCCGGTATGCTGGAGCCGATAGTGAGGCGGGTGATCGCGTATTCGGCATCGACCAGCCGGATCAGCAGTTTATGTGGCATTTCGCATTATCCTCGAAGCAACCATACAAGTCCGACCCCGGCAGCCACGGAAAAGAGCCCCGCCAGTCGAAGCTGATGTTCGGGGACATACGGCAAACGCTTCGCCATTTCCACCAAAACCAAAGGGGCCAGTGCGTACACCAGCCCCTCGATGATCAGGAAGAAAGCGATTCCCGTCAGGAAATCTGACATCGCCCGCCTAGTTCCCGGTGGTTGCTGGCGGCGCCGCGGCAGCCGGTGCAGTGCCTTCGGAGTCGTTGAAGTAACGGAAGAATTCCGAATGCGGCGAAAGCACAAGCGTCGTGTCCGGGCTACCGATCGACTGGGTATAGGCCGCCATCGAGCGGTAGAATTCGAAGAACTTCGGATCGCGCGCAAAGGCGTCGGCAAAGGTCCTCGTCCGTTCGGCTTCGCCCTCACCGCGCAGAATTTCCGAATCGCGCTGCGCCTCGGCGACGATCTCGACGACCTGACGGTCGGCGATGGCGCGACGACGCTGGCCGGCTTCGTTACCGCGGGCGCGGATCAGTTCGGCTTCGGCCAGGCGCTCGGCCTTCATGCGGTCGAAGGTCTGCTGCGAGACTTCCTGCGTCAGGTCGGTGCGACGGATGCGAACGTCCTCGATGTTGAGGCCGAGCGATTCGGCATCGGTTTTGAGGTCGGCGCGAACTTCGCGCATCATCGATGCACGCTCGTCCGACAGTGCCGCTTCGAAGCCACGCAGACCGTAGACGCGGCGCAGCGATGCGTCGAGACGGGTGCGCAGACGTGCCTCGGCCGAATCGCGGTCGCCCGAAACGGTTTCGCGGAAGCGGCGGGGATCGGCGATCTTGTAGACGACGAAGGCATCGACTTCATAGAACTTGCCGCCCGAGACCTGGACGCGGATGTTGTCGAGGTCGAAGCGCAGCGCCTGGTCTTCGACATATTGCACGCGGTCGGCATCCATGAAGGCGAAGGGCAGCTTGAAGTAGAGGCCCGGCTCGGCCTTGACGTCCTGGATCTGACCGAAGCGGACGACGATCGCCTGCTGGCGTTCGTTGACCACGAAGATCGACGAATAGAGACCGACGAAGACGACGGCGAGCAGGATCAGGATGACTGAGGTACGATTGTTGATCACTGTGCTGCTCCCGCTGCTGCTGCTGCACCCGACTGGGCAGGCCGGCCAATTTCATTCAGCGGCAGATAGGGCAGAACGCCCTGCCCGTTCTTCTCGTCGATGATGACCTTCTTCGACTTGCCGAGAACGCCCTGCATCGTTTCGAGATAGAGACGTTTGCGGGTGACTTCGGGCGCCTTGGAATATTCGTCATAGACCGAGATAAAGCGTTGCGCCTCACCCTGTGATTCCTTGACGACGCGGTCCTTGTAGGCGGCCGCCTCTTCACGGATCTGCGCGCCCTGACCGCGGGCCTTGCCGAGCACCTGGTTGGCGTACTGGTTGGCTTCTTCGACGAAGCGGTCTTCGTCCTGTTCGGCACGCTGCACTTCGTCGAAGGCGTCGGCCACTTCGCGCGGCGGCGCCGCATCCTCGATCGCGACGGTGTTGACGGAGACGCCGGCACCATAGGTGTCCATCGTCGCCTGGATCGTGCTCTTCACGTCGGCGGCGATTGCCTGACGGTTGTCGCGGAAGATGTCCTGGGCCGGACGGCGGCCGACGACTTCGCGCATGGCGCTTTCTGCGACCCGCTGCAGCGTGTCGGACGGGTTCTCGACGTTGAACAGATAGGCCTTCGGGTCGGTGACCGAGTAGAGCACCGAGAACTGCACGTTGACGATGTTCTGGTCGCCGGAGAGCATCAGGCCCGAATTGGACTGACCACCAGTGCGCCCGCCAATGTTTTGCTGCTGCTCCGTCACCTTGACGATCTCGACCGTTTCGAGCGGCCAGAAGTGATAGTGCAGGCCCGGCATCGAAATTTCTTCCTTCGGCTTGCCGAAGCGCATTTCGACGCCGCGCTCGTCTGGCTGCACCGTGTAGATCGAATTGATCAGGATGAAGCCGACGATCAGCAGGCCGACGATGGCGAAGACACCGCCGTTGAAACCGCCGGGAACGACATTCTTAAGCTGGTCCTGACCACGGCGAATGATCTCTTCCAGATCCGGCGGGCCACCCTTGCCGCCACGCGGCCGATTGGGCCCCTGGCCCCATGGGCCCTGATTGCCGCCGCCGCCGCCGCCCCATGGGCCGCCGCCGCCATTCTGATTGCTCCAGGGCATCAAAACCTCTCTATTGACACTTCCCACGCCAAACGGCCGCGCCACCGCGCGGTCGTTTACGATGTGAAACCGTTATAGGTATCACCCGCACCGCTTTCAACGCGATAGGCCCGAGTTCACCGTAAATGGTTCAAAATAGTTGACGATCCGGCGCGTCAGGCTGTCGCACGCCGCTTCCAGGTAACGAAATGCATGGCATGACTGTCCTTTTCGCCCTGCGGCAGGTCCTCTTCGAACACCTTCTCGAAGACTTGCGCGTCGATATCAGGAAAGCGCGTGTCACCGTCGACCTCGGCCTGGACCTCGGTCACATGCAGGATATCCGCCATGCCGATCGACTGGCGATAGATCTCGCCGCCGCCGATAACGCAAATCTCATCGACGCCCGCCGCCTGAGCCTCGCGGTTCGCGACCGCGATCGCGGCATCGAGCGATGGCACGACATCAGCGCCTTCGGCGACAAAATCCGTGTTGCGGGTGATGACAATATTGGCTCGGCCAGGCAGCGGACGGTTCAGCGAAGCCCAGGTCTTGCGCCCCATGATCACCGGCTTGCCGATCGTCAGCGCCTTGAAGCGCTTGAGGTCAGTCGAAAGCCGCCAGGGCAGATCGCCGTCTCGCCCGATGACGCCGTTGGCGGCAACGGCGACGACGATCGATATCTTCGGATGGATGCTCTTCGTTTCAGTCATGGAACCCGTTCGGTTTGCTGTCGATTTCCCTTGCCCGGTCGTAGGCCGCCCGGTCCGTCACCACGCGGATGTAGCGGTCGACCACCGTGCTTTCCGGCAGGATCTTGCGCATCCATTGCAGCGCGCTTGCGAGCAGCAGGTCGGCCGCACTCATCGTTTCGCCGAGCAGATAGGTCCGGCGGGTGAGCACGTCGATCACATGAGCGCACATTTCGTTGTAGAGCCGCGCCTGCGCCGGATTGTTGATGGTCGCACCGGAGATATGGGCGAGCGCCGTCGGCTCGATCACCCCGGCATAATAGGCGAGCCAGGAGAGATAGGCGCCGCGCTCCTTGTGACCGGGCGGCCGACCGAGGCTGCAATCGGGATGGAGGTCGGTCAGATATTGCACGACCGCCGCCGATTCCCAGATCACTGCGCCGTTGTGAATGAGCGCCGGCACCTGCTTGTGCGGATGCGGATTGTTATCGTCCGGCGCGCCGGAGCCATCCCAGCGGCGGATCGAGACGTAGCGGATCTCGTATTCGGCACCCAGTTCCTCAAGCAGCCAGACGATGCGCGACGACCGCGACAAGGGCGCATGGATCAGTGTGAGCATCATACCTCCCTTGAGGGCCAGCCCTCCCCGGCCACTCTCCGCTGCAGCCCTCGCCAATCGGCTCCATGGCCACGCCCGTATTGTCAGGCATGGCAGCGAGGCCCACCCGCACACGCCGGGTCGTCGCTGGCGCGCAGGCGGGTCCGCCCCGCCCAGATGCCTTAGACCGCGATCGGCGCCTTGATCGTTGAATCAGCTTCGTAGCCGACGAGCGTAAAGTCTTCGAAGCAGAAAGAAAACAGGTCCTTCACGTCAGGATTGATTTCCATCCGCGGCAACGCCTTCGGCGTGCGGGTCAGCTGCAGCCGGGCCTGTTCGAAATGGTTGTGGTAGATATGCGCATCGCCGAGCGTGTGCACGAAATCGCCGAGCTTCAGGCCGGTCACCTGCGCCACCATCATCGTCAAAAGCGCGTAGGACGCGATGTTGAACGGCACGCCGAGGAAGATGTCGGCGGAGCGCTGATAGAGCTGGCAGGAGAGCTTGCCGTCCGCCACGTAGAACTGGAACAGGCAGTGGCAGGGCGGTAGCGCCATTTCGTCCACCAGCGCCGGGTTCCAGGCCGAAACGATGTGGCGGCGCGAATTCGGGTTGGTCTTGAGGCTTTCGACGAGGCCTTCGATCTGGTCGATGTGACGCCCATCCGGCGCCGGCCAGGAGCGCCACTGATAGCCGTAGACCGGGCCGAGATCGCCGTTTTCGTCGGCCCATTCGTCCCAGATGGTGACGCCGTTTTCCTTGAGGTAGGCAATGTTGGTATCGCCCTTCAGGAACCAGAGCAGTTCATGGATGATCGAGCGCAGGTGCAGCTTCTTGGTCGTCAGAACCGGGAAACCTTCGGCGAGGTCGAAGCGCATCTGGTGGCCGAAGACCGAGCGCGTGCCCGTACCCGTCCGGTCGCCCCGATCGGTTCCGTTGGTCATCACATGGTCGAGAAGGTCGAGATATTGCTGCATGGTCTGGCGCCGCCGATTCGTATTGCCCTGAATTTAGGACGAAGCCGGCGGCGAACCAATGACCAAGGGACGATTATCCCGGATAATTCGGCTGCCCTAGAGCGGGATGAGGAAAAGTGCACGCGCTTTTCCTCATCCCGCTCTAACTATGAGAGGCGATCACGTTTATGGTTTTGGGTCAATCGACCCAAAACCATCGTGATCTACAGCGCTTGCAGCTTCCCGAGGTTCTTCGCCACCAGGTAATAGAAGGTAACGCGCGACTTGGAGCGATCGGCAGACATCTCCTTGACCGTGGCGGCGATCGCCGTATCCGCATCGCCGCCGCTGATGCCGAGCTTCTTCTCGCACCATTTCTCCTTGACCCGCTCGAGCTCCTTCGGATCGGTCGCCGACACGAGCGAAGAATCCTTGTTGCGAAGCGCAATCCCAAGGTGACGCACGATCTTGTTCACGATCGCCTCGTCGGCGCCGCCGTCGTATTTCTGCACATCTGCGAGGTAGTCCGTCATGAGGCCTCCAGGTTGCTTTGTTTCTCGAAACTGCGGCCGGACAATGCCTGCCGCATGCAGCAGCGGGAGTTTTTCATGGATGCCGGTCAAGTCAAGGCGGTTCGGGGCCGGCACAGTCCGGGACAAAGTCATATATCCGACACATCCCCCTTTTCTTGGAGACAGGAAAGACCTATATGAACGGTGCCGTCTTCGGGCGGCTATGGCAATAAACGGGCGATGAAATAAACCCATTGGACCCGGGGGCGGTACCCGGCGCCTCCACCAAAAACCGATCTCCTGAGGGTCGGCTTTTGATGGGGGCGAAATAGGATCGACAAGGGCGTAAAGATCGACTTTTTGCTCGGCATTGTACCACCGTTATCGGGCTAAACTTATAGTTGCAAACGACAACTATGCTGAAGCACGTCTCGCTGCTTAATCGCGGTGCGACACTTCAAATCAAGTCCTTCCGGGTAGCACCGTAAGGCGGGGTCCGAAGGCACCTGGCAACAGAAGCCTTCACCTTCTCCCCCGCCTCGAAATGGTCTATAGATGCTCAAATAATTGACTCGTCCCTTGTGGATGGGCAATGAAGCGTGACGGCGGCTAGCCGGCAGCAAGCAGTAAGATTGAGTTCGAGGAAAGACGGGACACTCATGGGCCAGGACCACATCCGCTACGACATTCTGGCACAGGACGCGCTCCGCAGCGTCATCCGCAAGGTCCTGACCGAAGTCGCCACGACAGGCCATCTTCCCGGCGAACACCACTTTTTCATCACCTTCCTGACCGGCGCGCCGGGCGTGCGCATCTCGCAGCACCTCAAGGCGAAGTATCCCGAGCAGATGACCATCGTCGTCCAGCACCAGTTCTGGGAACTGAAGGTCACTGACGTCGGCTTCGAGATCGGGCTTTCCTTCTCCGACACGCCGGAACGCCTGGTGATCCCGTTCAACGCCATCCGCGGCTTCTACGACCCCTCGGTCAATTTCGAGCTGGAGTTCGATGTCGCCGCCGGCGAGGAAGAGGAAGTGGAATCGGCCGAAATCACCGCCTATCCGGTCCCGGAAGAAAACGGCGAAGCCACGGCCAAGGAAGACAAGCCTACCGAACCGAAGAACGGCGGCGGCTCCGTCGTTTCGCTCGATTCCTTCCGCAAGAAGAACTGATCACCACCGGCTGCAAGCCGCCTCCAGTCGCAGCCGATTGGGCGGCCAGGATCATGCAGCCACGCGAAGTGCTACAGCGACCTTTGCGCGTTGAGGACGCGCAGCGCTGAAGGAGCATCGGATCATGACCGGCGACGTCGTCAATCTGCGCCAGTTCCGCAAGCGCCAGCAGCGCACGGAAAAGGAAAAACAGGCCGAACAGAACCGCATCTCCTTCGGCCGCACCAAGGCTGAAAAATCCCTGACAAAGGCGCTGAACGACAAGGCGGAGACCCGCCTTGACCAGGGCCGCATCGAGCGGCCGGCCAAGGACGAAGGCGGCGACAGCAAGGACTGAGCCGCCCTTCCCGAAGAAAAGGCTTCCGGAGCAAGGACTTGCGACCGCTTTTCGAATCGAATTGCCAAGCAGTTGAATCGATCCCGCAGCCCGCGTGCGGCAACTTTCCGCCGCAGCACGCTCCAACTTATTACAATCGATCCCGTTTACGGGGCGATCCGCCCCAAAGTCATTTTGATCCAGAGACCGGACAATGATCCGTAAGCACTCCGCGACCCTGCACGGCCACCGCACCAGCTTCTCGCTCGAAGACGCGTTCTGGCAGGAACTGAAGGCGATCGCCGAGACAAGGGCGATGCCGCTCGCGCAACTCATCGCCGAAATCGACGACCAGCGCACGCCCGATAGCAACCTTTCCTCGGCGCTACGGGTCTACGTGCTGGAATGGCTGAAATCGAAACTTGCGCTGCCGTCGCCTGACGCGAACTGACGCGCAACCCATTGCGCCAACAACAAGAAATCACCTACAGCG
>NZ_JBQENM010000007.1:0-88957 GCF_052044795.1 Ensifer sp. 22521 | reverse complement strand
CGCGCGGCGCTGTAGCACTTTGATTTGCTGCATGTCTTTGTCCTTAAATCGAGGTCGATTCAAGGAGACATGCAGTTCGCCACTGTGTGGCCCTTGCAACAGCAGCACCGGTTTTGCCCGCATCCGCTCCCGTTCGCCGCCGAATTCGGTTGTTTTCGCAGCAACTTATATAAAGATGTGCGTATCGAGGGTGGCAAGTCTGAGTCGCCACCACTGCGGGAGGCGTATCATGAGAATCTCTACGCGTATCGGCCTTACGGCCTGCTTGAGCTTGGTGTCCTGCCTTTCGGCCAATGCGGCCGATATCACGCCGCTGATGGCGCCGACGGCGCCGGTGGAAGAAACCGAGAGCGGCTGGCAGTTTACCGTCGCCCCCTATTTCTGGATCGCAGGCATTTCCGGCGACACGGCGCAATTCGGTCTTCCCACCGTCCATATCGACTCTGACTTCGGCGACATCTGGGACAATCTGGATTTTGCGGCCATGGGCATAATTGAAGCCCGCAAGGACCGCTTCAGCATCTTCTCCGACTTGATCTATTCCAAGCTTTCCGGCGACGGTAAGGCGCGTGGCATCTTCACCGACACGGTGGACGTGAAGTCCGAAACCTTCGCCGGCCTCTTCGCCGTCGGCTATACGGTGTTCGAGGATCAGCAATCGCACCTTGACGTTGTCGGCGGCGCCAAGGTCTGGTCGGTCGATACCACCATCTCCTTCCAGGGCGGGCCGCTCGACGGCGTCAGCCGTGAAGACGGCGAAACCTGGGTCGACGGCATGGTGGGCTTGCGGGGAGCCTACTACATGACGCCGGAAATCTACCTGACCGGCTGGGGGATCGTCGGTGCTGGCGGCGCCGATATCGATTGGGATGTAGGGCTCGGCCTCGGCTACCGCTTCAGCGACACCATCTCGGCTGTCGCCGGCTATCGTGCGGTCGGCGTCGATTACGACAACGACGGCTTCATCTTCGATACGGTGCAGCAGGGCCCGATCCTCGGCGTTTCCATACGCTTCTGAGCATTCGCATGGGAAAGAACCCGGTTGCCATGCAACCGGGTTTAAGAAGTGGTGACCCAACCGTCACGTTTGTCCGCGCGTCTCCCGACCGCCGTAGCAGACGTCGCACGCAGACTATCTGACCAGGCGAATTGCACCCGGATTGTTGATGGTGTTGTTCGCAAGCGCCGCCTTGCAATCCAGCTTGAAGCTGCTGTTGCCGATCATGGTGATCTCCTGCGCGACGATGCGCACGCATTCGCCGCCAGTGGAGCCATTGCCAGCATACTGGATCTCACGCGAGGCCGGCATGTAGATGATGCCCGCAAGCGACGAGGCGCTGTTGCCGTTGATCGTCGCCGTCGCCGTATTGTTCCTGGCGGCAACGATCGAGAAGCCTGCCCAGTCACCCGTCAGGAATGGCGTGACGTTGAAGGTCGCGCCGCCGTGAATATCGAGTTGGGCACCGTTCAGCAGGAAGAAGGTGATGCCCTCACCCGTGAGCACCGACTGGCTGGCGAGTTTCAAGGTGCCTCCATCGATGATGTAGGAGCCCGGCCGCAAAAGAACCTTGCCCTTGATCTCCAAGCCGCCATAGGTGCCGGGCTTCAGTTCGACGGTATAGCCGGCAGGCGCGTTGTTCGGCGTCTTGCTCGTGCCGTTGCAGTCGCCATTGCCGCCACCGCCGGCCACGAAGTTCTGTCCACATCCGGATAGGTTCACCCAGCTTCCCGTCGTCGGCATTTTCTTGGACCAGAAGGGGTCCGGGATTGGCGGAACATCTTCCACTGCCTTGCCGCAGGCGAGTTCGAGATGGGCAAGCGTCGCCGAGACCTTGCCCGTTGCATAAAGACATTCGGCCTTCAGCGTGGCCGAACCGCTGAGATAGATCGACTGCGCATCGCTCGAATCCGACGTGATTGTACAGCCCGACGTATCGACAGTGGCACTGCCGCTCACTTCGAACGCCCGGGATGCGGTCGGGTGCAGTGCCAGAATGCACGCTTCCCTACCCGGCATGCGCGCGGCGACACTTTCGCGAGTGATCGTATAGGGTTGAAGGCCCCAGAACAGCGGAGCGTATTTGAGCGCATAGGTGGTCGTCGCCGTGCTTTCGACGCCAAGAGCGCCGAAAACAACCTTGATCGCCTGGGTCGCCACCGGCGTCGAACTCCCCGATCCGATTTCGTCGACGATCTCCGGCACACCGAAATTGGCGAAGAAGGTGGTGTTCGCCAGATCTTTCGCTTTGGCTTCATCCTCCCCTTCGCCATAGGACTTGACCGCGGAAAAGGCGGCCGCATCGAGCGCGGCCTGCATCTTGGCGGATTCGAGATTGATGCGGGCGAGATTGATGGCGATGGAAGCACCCGTGAACAACGGTAGCATCACCAGAGCAGTCATGACGGCAAAGTTGCCGTTTTCGTCCTTAAGGAAGCGGACGAGCTTGTACTTCAGATCGCTTGGCATCTGTTTGTTGCCCCCTCGGCAGATCACGACGACTTCAGAGCCAGGTGGCCCCAAAGCAAAAAGGCGTCATCGATTCCAATGAGTTGGAGCTAGATGCGGCCAGCTGGCCGCGCCCCTCCCTGCGCTCCAAAACAGATTGCTAATTTAGTTATCAATCGTGGAGAAATGACTTCAGAAATTGTTAAACTTTGTCGAAATCGGTACTGCGCGGAGGTAATCCCCAGCGGAAAATGGAAGCATTGCCACTATCCGGCGACGAGCGCATCCGCAGAAACGTGGCAAGTCTGCCTAGGTATGTCGCCAGACCTTCACGGCAGAGATCACCATAATCACGGCGAGCGCAGGCAGCAGGACCGCATGGGGCACAGCGGCAATCGGAATTCGGCGCCCCCAAGGCCGATCAAGCCACCGAGTGCGCCGATAGTTGCGCCTCCAAAAAATGCAGCCGGCGTATTGCGAGCAGCGGGGCTGATTTTTCCATGAACGATACATATGTCGAAACGCAACGCTATGGATAGCAATCTGATGCCAGCAAGTGTGTCAAATTGCCGATGGTAAATCTCGTCAGCGAAGGAACCCTTCCAGTGGATAACAATCTCCGCCGCGTCGTGTTCTTCGTCGCCTTGTTGAACCTGGGCTACTTTGCGGTTGAATTCGTCGTTGCGCTGGCCATCGGCTCGGTGTCCCTCTTGGCCGACAGCGTTGACTTCCTCGAAGATGCGTCCGTGAACCTTCTGATTTTCTTTGCGCTGGCATGGACGGCGCGGAGCCGCGCTCGGGTCGGCATGGCAATGGCATTCATTCTGCTTGTCCCTGCGCTGGCTTTTTTATGGACGGCGTGGGCGAAGTTCATGGATCCAATCCCGCCTGAGCCCTTTGCCCTGTCCCTGGCTGGCTTTGGCGCTCTCCTGACCAACCTGTTCTGCGCGTACCTTCTTGTCGCTTACCGTCATACGAGCGGCAGCCTCACACGGGCTGCGTTCCTGTCTGCCCGCAACGATGCTTTCGCCAATGTCGCGATCATCGGCGCGGGTCTGGCGACAGCTTACCTGTGGCAATCAGCTTGGCCGGATTTGATCGTTGGCCTGGGGATTGCACTGATGAACCTGGATGCCGCGCGGGAAGTCTGGGAAGCTGCGCGCGAGGAACACGACGTCGCGGTCTAAAGCCTGTCGCGCAAAAGTGCGCAGCGGTTTTGCGACAACGACATGCGAAATATCAAGAACTTAAAGCGCAAGGAGCGAATTTGAAAGATCGCGACGCGCTTTAGTTCATCTGGAGCCTCTTGTGGCTCTCGATAGGCCTGCAAGGCCCGCCGGACCTGCACGGGCGCAACGCACGGAAAACCACCTCAGGAGGCGGGCCTATCGTTTCAGATTCGAGCGCTGGTTATTGCACCGTGACGTCGGGCAGCACGTCGAAGTCCAGCTTCTGGCCGGGTGCCCGCCCGGTGCTGCCGCCCTGGACATCGTCGGAGCCGCTCTGCGGCGGGATCGGCTGCTGTTCCTGGCCGGCACCGCGCACGCGCGATGGCCCCTGTTGTGCCCGGCGCGCAGCTTCGGCCTGCCGTTCGGCTTCGGCCCTGCGCTCCGCTTCGGCCTTGCGCTCGGCCTCGGCGCGCGCTTCCACTTCAGCCTTGACGCGGGCCGCTTCCGCAGCCCCGGCAGCACGCCGGCGCTCGTCGGCAATGGCACGTCGCCGTTCGAGTTCGCGTCCTTCCGCCTTCGCCTTGTAAAGCGCCACTTCACGGCGCAGCCGCTGCTTCTCCAGCACGTTCGCCTGCAGGATCTCGACCCGGCGGCGCTCGCGTTCGAAGGCGCGCAGCGACAGGAAATTGGCCAGATCGGCCACGTCGAGACTGACGCCCGGCGCCTCCAGCAGGCCGGCATAGCCGATCCGCACGCGTGGTTCGGTACCGGCAAGCGCTTCCTCGCCGGGCCGGAAGGTCAGGTCGATGCCGCCATCGATCCGGCCGGCCGCAAGGTCAAGCGCCGCTGCGCCCATGAAGGCGGCACTGCCATCGCCAGCCGTAACGTTCTGCACCCTCAGCACGCCGCCGGCGACGCTGAAGGGAGCCTTGACGACGCCGACCACCGATTGGCCGGAGAACACGGCCGCTTCCGCCGCGCTGCGGATGCTGTCCGCCGAAATCTGCCTCTTTTGGCCATCCGCGGCAGCAATCAACTGCGGCAAAGCCGCACTGTTGATGCCGTTCAGCGTCATGCCGTTGAAGGTCGCGGTGCCGGAACCGCTTGCCGCATGGGCCATCGCCTCCGGTGTTGCGCCGGATGCTTCCAGCGCGACGGAAAGATCGAATGTCCCGGTCGCCACCGGTGCGCCGGCATGGGTCCAGCCCGCCTGGGTCAGGTCACCGCCCTTGACGTCCAGGCGCGAGCGCAGGAACCCGGAGCCGTTGGCGTTCCCGACCTGCACCCGCCCGGCAAGCTTGCCACCCAGCCAGTCGCCGGTGGCATCGGTCAGGGAAAGCTCGTCGCCCTTCCACTCCATCTTGCCGGCAAAGCTCGTGATCGCACCATAGACGCCCGGCCAGAATTTTCCTGCCTGCACGTCGAGCGCGACGTTGAGGCCGGTCCAGGCCGGCTGCGCCAGGGCGCTCTTCGAGAACGCGCCGTTCGCATCCTCGACCGCGCCCAGGATGCCCTCGCCCAGCCAGGCAAGATCGAGCGTATCGACGGTGAGCTGGCCGGCGGCGGCGCCCGGCGATTTGCGGTCCACGGTCAAGGTGCCGGTAAAGGCGTTGTTGTCTGCCTTGCCCTCGACCGCCGTCAGCGCGATCGCCTCCGGGCTTGCGGCGACATCGGCCGAGATCGTCAGTGGCAGGCCGCTCCCCATCTGCGGCAGCGCGACCCCCTGCAGCAGCAGATAGGGCTCGACGTCCTGGGTCTGGAGCGTGACTTTTGCCTGGCCTTCGAGGAAGTGGTCGCGGGAAAGATCGACATTGCCCTTGGCTGCCAGCGACGACTTCTCGGTGGTGAAGGTCACCGTGCCGTTGGCCTTCGACCCTTCGGTGCTTTGCAGCTTGACCGAGAGGATGCCGTTGGCGTCCGCATCGAAGGGCAAGGGATCAAAACCGGTCTGCCCGAGAAGCAGGCGGGTTTCAGGGTTTTCAAGCGTCGCTTCGAGCAGCATCGCCTTGCCGGTCAGCGCCTGCACCATATCCGGCGCCTGGTAGCTGGCCGCAATCTTGGTGCCGTTCGCCGTGCCGAAGATGCCGAAGGTCGCCGGCGCATTGCCTTCCTTGTTGCCGGCCGTCAGCGTCACGTCGAAAGCCGCGTCGCTATAATAGGGCCCGGCCTTGATCAGCTGTCGCAGCGCCGGATGGTTGACCGCGTGCCGGCCGATCATTTCCAGGAATGGCGTCAGGTTCTTGGCGGCAAGTTTCATCTTGGCCGAGACGACGGGCTTTTCCAGATCGCCGCTAGCCCGACCGGAGAAAGCCAGCTGAGCGCCGGCGAGCGAGCCGATCGCCAAGCGTTCGGCCTGGAGCTGGCCGTTCTTCAGCGTCAACACCGCCTGCACGTCCTTGGCTTCTTCACCGAAGGCGGAGAACTCGTCGGCCGAGAGGTCGGCGGCGATCGCATGCTGAAGCAGCGTCTGCGTAGAAGCATCGCCCGCCACCAGTCCAGTCAGCGCCTGAAGCGCCTCGAAATCGATGCGGTTGCCCTTGAGCTGTAGCGAGAGGTTCGGCTGCTGCTCGGCGAAGGACTGCCGTTCGAGCCGACCCTTGAGGCTTGCCTCACCTGCGGCCAATTCGAGGTTTTCGAACTGCTGCAGCGTATCGGTCAGGTTCACCTTGGCCGAAAAGCCGGCGGTCTTCAGCTTGCGGATCGCCGGGTCGACCGAGCCCGCCAGCCAGTTCGCAAGACCGGAGGGCTGGTTGGAGGCGAGCAGCAGGTCGCCGCGGAAGCTGCGCTGTCCCTTAAGGTTCAGCCGCCCCTTCGCTTCGAGTTGCGTGCGCCCCGGCAAGAGCGCCACGACATTGTCGATCACCCAGCCGGCGCCATCGGGCTGGACGTCGATGCGCACGTCGCGCACCGTCGTGTCGCCGACGACGATCGCCGGCAGCTTCAGGCTGGCCCGGCCCGGCACCTGCGGAATGGGAATCTCGGCAGCAATAGCGAGCATCGCCTCCAGTCGCTGGCGCATGGAGATCGCCGGGTCGCGGCCGGTCTTGGCATTGCGGCTGGGACCGATGCGGCTGACGTCGATCTGCTGGCCGTCGGCGATCAGCAGGAACTTCTGGTCCTTCCCGGTATCGAGCGTCGCCTCGCCGGTCACCACATAGGGGTCGTCCGACGAGCCTACCTCGAAGCGATAATCCGGAACGCGGATGCTTTCGTTGGTAAGCTGGAAATCACCGTTGATGCGCAACGGCGCCCGCGCGTCATCCTTCTCCTCGCCCTGCCGGTTTTCCGTCAGGGTGAAGCGGCCGCTGTAAACCGGCTTGAAATCGACGATCTTCAGCGCGCCGTCGGTCTCGACGCCGAAGGGGCGCTTGTCGGGCGTCACCCTTGCCTTGAGGCTGAGCGCCCCCGCTGCGTCCACCTCGTTGCTGGTAAAGGAGAAGCTGCCGGCTTCGCCGTCGAGCGCCGCACGCCCCTCTACTTTCCAGGGACCGGTAAGCGAGCGGGCGGAAACATCGGCGGCAAGCCCGCTCACGCGACGGGTTCGGCCGGTTTGCTCGTCGACAAATTCGATCTGGCCATTGGTGATCTCGACGTTTTCGAGCACGACGGTCTTGGCCGGGATCGAGGTGCGGCGACCGCGTGCCCAGTCGAGCGTACCATCCGGCAACAACCTTACCTTGGCCTTCGGCCGGTCGAGCCGCATGTCGAAGATCAGCGCCTCGCCGCTCAAGAACGGCGCCAGTTCCGCGCTCATGGAAAACTGCGCCACCCGGATCAGTGGATCACCGTCTTCGCTGGCGCCGACGCGCACGTCGTTGAGCGTCACGGTCGGGAACGGGATCAGCCGCGCATCGACGCTGCCATGCACGACGACCGGCTTGCCCATGATGCGGCTCGCCTCGCGCTCGAACTCCTTGCGAAAATCCGTCCAGTCAATGAACCACGGAGCGATCAGCGCCGCGAAGAGCGCAACGACCACAAGTCCACCGACGGCAAGCAGAATTCGCGAAAGCACCGTGCCTACATTCCCATTCAATTCATCGGCGCGTTGCGCGCCGCGCATCACTTGACCGCCAGAGGCTCGCGCCCTGACGCTCTGATTTGCCGCATAATTCGGTCAAGGTCGATTCCGACTTCGGAACTATGCAGTACCACACTTTGGCGCCGGCGCATTGCCCGAAAAATTGGGCCAAAACCAGACGCCCCCGCGCGGGGTTCCGCCTCAGGCGAAGATCTTGCCTGGGTTGAAGATGTTGTCCGGATCGAGCGAACGCTTGACCTGCCGCATCAGGTCCAGCGCATCACCAAGCTCAACTTCCAGAAACGGCATCTTTCCCTGGCCGATGCCGTGTTCGCCGGTACAGGTGCCATCCATTGCGAGCGCCCGGGCGTTCAGCCGCTCGACAAAAGCCTCGGCGCGCGCCACGTCGGCTGCGTCCTTGTCGTCGAACAGCAGGCCGACATGGAAATTCCCGTCACCGGCATGCCCGACGATCGGCGCCGTCAGCCCGTGGGCGGCGCTGTCCTCCTGGGTCGCCACGACGCAATCCGCCAGCCGCGAGATCGGCACGCAGACGTCGGTCGACAGGATCGCCGCACCCGGCATCAGGCTCTTCTGCGCCCAATAGGCATTGTGCCGCGCCTTCCAGAGCCGCGCTCGCTCTTCCGGATTGGTCGTCCACTGGAAGCCTGACGAACCGAACTCCGAAGCGATTTCGCCAAACTGGCGCGATTGCAGCTCGACACTCTCGGCGCTGCCGTGAAACTCGACGAAGAGCGTCGGCGTTTCGGCATAGGAAAGGCCGGAATAGCCATTGCAGGCCTTCATCTGCAGCGCATCGAGAAGCTCGATGCGCGCCACCGGAATGCCCGACTGGATGGTGAGGATCACCGCGTTGCAGGCGTCTTCGATCGTCGGGAACGGGCAGACGCCGCCGGAAATGACCTCCGGGATGCCCTGCAGCCTCAGCGTGATCGAAGTGATGATGCCGAGCGTGCCTTCCGCGCCGACGAAGAGCCGCGTCAGATCGTAGCCGGCCGAAGACTTGCGGGCCCGGTGAGCGGTGCGGATCTCGCGCCCGTCGGCCGTCACGACAGTCAGCGCCAGCACATTGTCCTTCATCGTGCCGTAGCGCACCGCATTGGTGCCCGAAGCCCGCGTCGAGGCCATGCCGCCGATCGAGGCATTGGCACCGGGGTCGATCGGGAAGAAGAGACCGGTGTCGCGCAGATAGGTGTTGAGCTCTTCGCGGGTAATGCCAGGCTCCACCCGGCAGTCGAGATCCTCTGCATTAACCTCCAGCACCTTGTTCATGCGCTGAAGATCGACCGAGATGCCGCCATTCGGCGCATTGATATGGCCCTCGAGCGAAGAGCCGGTGCCGAAGGGGATCAGCGGCACCTTGTGCCGGGCCGCAATCCGAACGATCTCACGAACGTCTTCGGCGCTTTCGGCAAACACCACCGCATCGGGAAGCTGTGCCGGAATGTAGGTGGTGGTGTGGGCGTGCTGGGCGCGGATCGCCTCGCCCGTCTGGAACCGGTCGCCGAAGCGGATGCCCAGTTCTTCCTTCGCCGCCGTGATGCCGGCCTCGTTTCTCACGCCAGCTCTGATCGCCTTCAATGCCACGGAAAACGTCCTTCCTCTTGCATCTGCGGCATCCCCTTTGCAGATGCCCGGGAAGCGCAGTCATTTCAAGGCGCTACTGTGCAAATCGGAATCACTTTGTCCAGACGCTCGCGCACTTCTTGGGGAACGTAGCGCAGGAAAACGCCTGACGTGAGACCGGACTGTCACAAGAGGCTGCGTCGCGCCATCTCGATGCGTCATCTGACGGCGGGCGAACCACTGAAGATCCTTTCGGCAATGCCACGTATGAGGGCAAAAGCCGCAGAAAACACCTACTCAATTGCGGGCATTGGATTATCATGTTGGCGTGAAGGGAGAGAGGCAATGCTGGGTCTCACCGCTTTGCTCACCGCGTCGATCTTTTTCGGCGCCGCCATCTACATCAATCTGGCCGAACAGCCGGCAAGGCTCCATCTCGACGATCGCGCCGCACTGGCGCAGTGGGTTCCTTCCTACCGCCGCGCTTTCGAAATGCAGGCGACGCTCGCCCTCATCTCGGGCCTGCTCGGCGCTGCCGCCTGGGGAAGGACTGGCCATGTGCTCTGGGGCATGGGTGCCGCCATCATCATCCTGAACTGGCCCTATACGCTGCTCTTCGTCATGCCGGTCAATCGCAAGCTGGAGGCAACGCGGCCGGAGGAGACCGGCGAGGAAAGCCGCAGCCTGCTCAAGCGCTGGGGCAGGCTCCATGCCGGGCGAACCGCACTCGGCGGGCTGGCGGCAACGATCTTTCTCATTGCCGCCTGGCTCGAAATGTAGCGTAGGAATGTCCGCCAGTTACCGGCTCAATGCGCCTCCAGCGCCGCCGCCGCATCCATCTCTTCGTGCAGCTTGCGCTCCTCGTCCGCATGCGGCTTGGTGAAGCGCGCGATCACCAGATAGGCGACCGGCGTCAGGTAGAGCGTGACGATCACCGCCAGCCCGAGACCGCCGACGAGCACCCAGCCGAGCGCAATGCGTGCTTCGGCACCCGCGCCGCTTGCCAGCACCAGCGGCACCGCGCCGACGATGGTGGCGATCATCGTCATCATCACCGGGCGCAGGCGGATATTGGCGGCATTCTCGATCGCCGAGCGCACGTCCTGGCCGCGGTCACGCAGCTGGTTAGCGAACTCGACGATGAGGATGCCGTTCTTCGCCATGATGCCGACGAGCATGACGAGACCAATCTGGCTGTAGATGTTGAGCGTATTGCCGGTCATGATCATCGCGAAGACCGCGCAGGCGAGCCCCAGCGGCACCGTCGACATGATGATGAGGCCGCTGACGAAGCTTTCGAACTGGGCGGCCAGCACCAGGAAGATGATGACGAGCGCAAAGCCGAAGGTGACGAAGAGGCCATTGGCGTTTTCGTTGAGCGTCGCGGCCTCGGCGAGCGGCATGATGCGCGAGCCCGGCGGCAGCAGCGGTTCGGCCATCTGCTCGACCATGGTCAGCGCTTCGCCGAGGGCAAGGTCCGACTTGAGGCCCGCGGAGAGCGAGACGGCGCGAAGCTGCGATTCCCGCGAGAGCTGCGGCGCCACCGCCATCTCCTCGACGCTGGCGATGGTCGACATCGGCACGATCTTGCCGTCGCCGGCCTTCAGGAAGATGTTTTGCAGATCGGTCGGGTCGTTGACCGGATTGGTGGAGGAGAGCAGCTTCACCGGGTAGGATTCGCCGTCGACATAGACATCGACGACGCTGTTGCCGTCGAGCATGGCCTGCAGCGCCCAGGCAAGGCCGCCGATATCGACGCCCATGTCGGAGGCGCGCTCGCGGTCGATGGTGATCGACAGCTGTGCCTGGTTGGCCTCGTAATTGAGCCGCACGTTTTCGAAGCGGCCGGTGTCTTCCATCTGGCGCACCAGTTTCGCCGCCGCATCGCCGAGCTTGTTGTAGTCGTTGCCGACGAGCGCCACCTGCAGGCCGCTGCCGGCGCCGCGAATGCCGAGACTGTTCGGCTGCATGGCGAAGACGCGGACCGATGGAATGCGCGCCGTCACCCTGTTGATCTCGGCGACGATCTCCTGCTGGCTGCGGTCGCGCTTCTCCCAGGAGGCGAGCGTCAGCACCATGAAACCGCTGTTGACCGAACCGCCCTGCCCCGAAATCGAGAAGATGTTGTCGATCTCGCCGGATTTGACGAGCGGCTGCAGGCCGTCCTCGATGCGGCGCATCTGCGCCTGGGCATAGTCGAGTGAGACGCCCTGCGGCGCGTTGATGCGCATCATCACCTGCGAGCGGTCTTCTGTCGGCGTCAGCTCCGATTTCAGCGTCAGGAAGCCGGCGGCCCCCATCACCGTGAAGAAGGCGGCAACGACAAAGACGATCAGCGGCGAGTTGAGGCAGGCGCGAAGCGTCACCCGATAGAAACCGGCCGCCCGCGCGCCGAACCGCGCCATCGGGCCCGGCACCGTATGCGTCTCTTTCGTCAGCATGCGCGAGGCAAGCATCGGGCAGAGTGTCAGCGACACGAAGGAGGAAAGCAGGATCGAGAAGGCGAGCACGAAGCCGAACTCGCGGAACAGACCGCCGGTCTGCCCCGGCAGGAACGACAGCGGCACGAAGACGGCAGCAAGCGTCGCCGTCGTCGCCAGCACCGCGAAGAACACTTCGAGCGTGCCATGCACGGCGGCCGCCCGTGGACCGAGCCCCTCGGCGCGCCGCCGCACGATGTTTTCGAGCACCACGATGGCATCGTCGACGACAAGCCCGGTCGCAAGAACGATCGCCAGCAGCGTCAGGATGTTGATGGAGAAGCCCGCGAGATAGATCGCCGCCACCGTGCCGATCAGCGCGATCGGCATGCTGATCGTCGGGATCAGCGTCGCCCGCCAGTCGAGCAGGAACAGGTAGATGACCAGCGTCACGATGAAGACCGCGACGATCAGGGCGATCTCCACCTCGTGAATGGCGCCGTTGATGAAGACCGCATCGTCGCTGGTGATCCTGAGTTGCGTGCCCTCCGGCAGGATCTGCGTCTGGATCGTATCGACGACCTTGCGCACGCCCTCGGAAATATCGACCGTATTGGACTGCGCCTGGCGGACGATGCCGAGGCCGATGCCCTGGCGGCCGTTGGAGCGCAGCGCCGTCGTGCCGGTATCGGGACCGAGCGTCACGGTGGCCACGTCACGCAGGCGCACATTGTTGACGAGGATCAGGTTTTCAAACTGCTCCGGCGTCTGCAGGTCGGCCGTGGCGCGCACCGAGATGTCCTGGCTGGCGCTGGTCAGCTTGCCGGCCGGCACGTCATAGGAGGCGTTGGCGAGCGCGGTCCTGAGGTTTGCGACCGTCACCCCGCGCCCGGCGAGCTTCGCCTGGTCGAGGTCGATGCGGAAGATCTTCTCCTGGTCGCCATAGACGGCAACGTCGGCGACGCCTTCGACGGCAGCCAGCCGGTCGCTGATCTCGTTTTCGACGAGCAGCGTCATGTCTTCCATCGACATCGTGTCGGAGGTGAGCGCCAGCCGCATGATCGGCTGGCTGTCGGCGTCGGCTTTGACGATGCTCGGCTCGTCGACATTGTCGGGCAACTGGTTGCGCACCCGGCCGAGCGCATCGCGAATGTCGTTCGAGGCCTGGCCGATATCGGTGGTGTCGGAGAATTGCAGCGTCACGCGGCTGCGGCCGAAGGATGAGGTCGACGAGATGTCGCGGATGCCCTGCACGCGCGAAACGGCGCCCTCAACCACCGAGGTCACCTCGCGGTCCATCGTCTCGGGGGCGGCGCCATCGAGCGTGGTGGTCACCGAGATGACGGGCTGGTCGACCTGCGGCAGTTCGCGGATCTCGATGCCGTTCCAGGCGGCAAGGCCGGCAACGACGATCAGCGTGTTGACCACCAGCGCGAAAATCGGCCGGCGGATGAAGAGTGCGGTAAAGCCGGTCTTGCCGCGCTCGCGGGCGGACGTTTTACTGTGCCCTTCGCCGCCGCTCACTTGGTTTCCTCCGCGACCTTCTGGGCAGGCTCCTGCTTGCGCTCGCGACCGGCGATGCGCACTTCGCCGCCGTCGCGCAGGCGCTGCACGCCTTCGGTCACGATCTCGTCGCCTTCGTTAAGGGCCGCGTCGACAAGCACCTTGTCCGGATTGCGCTGGATGATCTTCACCGGCACCTTTTCGCTCTTATCGCCGGCAACGCGCCAGATGTAGGAGCCTTCCGAGCTCCACTGGATCGCCAGCGGATCGACGGTCGGATAGGTGTCGCCGTCAAACGCGACGGTAACGGAAAAGGACATGCCCGCCCTCAGCATGTCGTCAGGGTTTTCGAGCCGTGCGCGCACACGCAGCGTGCGGCTTGCCTGATCGAGGCGGTTGTCGATCGCGTGGATTGCGCCATCGAGCTGGCTGCCCGGCTGGGCGATCGCAAAGGCGGTGACCGGCTGGCCGACGGTGATCTTGTTGGCGAAGCGCTCCGGTACCCAGAAATCGACGAGGATTTCCGAGCGGTCGTCGACAACGGCGATCGGCGTCGTGGTCGTGACATAGTCGCCGACATTGACGGTGATGATGCCGACCACACCCTTGGACGGTGCGACGATATCGCGGCGCTTGAGGTCGAGTTCGGCAGTCTTCAGCGCCAGCTCCGCTGTCTGCATGGCGATTTCGGCGTCGCGCACTTCGACGGCGGTCATAGCGCGTGCGTTGCTGAGATTGCGGTAGCGCTCGACCTTTTCGCGGGCGCTGTCGCGGTTCAGCCGCGCCTGGTCGGCGGCGATCTTCTGGTCGTCGCTGTCGAGCTTGGCGATCACCTGGCCCTGGGCCACCTTTTCGCCGGAGCGGACGAGAATTTCGGTGAGGTTGCCGGTTGCCGTCGGCGTCACGGTGACCGAGTGGATCGCTTCGCCGTTGCCGATCGCGTTCAGCCGGTCGTTGACGACAGCGGTCGCCGAAGGCCGGACCATGACGAGGATGGCATTGTTGCCACCCTGGCCGCGGCCATTGCCGCGCTCGCCACCCTCACCGCCACCGGCGCCGGGCTTGGACAGGGCATCGATCAGCGGGTGCGAAACGCCGATGGCGGCGAGCGTCTCACCTGCGCCGGGTACGAACCGCAGCCAGACGGTTGCGCCCACGAGAAGCACAGCGGCGCTCACCGCAAGCTGTTTCCAAACCCGCATTCAAGTCTCCAGATTAAGCATAAAACACGCCCCAGCGCGGCGCGGCCGGCGGTTCGTTCCGATTGGGCGGAGTATCCCCGTTCGCGCGCGTCGGGGCAATGACGGAATGCCATCATTACGCAATTGTAATAAAAGCGAATTTGGTGGCGGCATGATGACGTGCAGAGCAATTCCAGCGCAGCTTTCAGCGTGAACCGCACTTTGCTGCATAGGCCGGCATTTACAGCGGCGTCGGTCGCGCTATCCTGCAACCGCCGGCCGCTTTTTCGAGCGGTTTCGCCGTCTGGTTTTCAAGTTTCTTGAAGGAGAGCAAGAACGATGTGCGATGCCTGTGTGATGGAAACGGTGAAGGCGCGCATGCTGTCGCGCCGCAGCTTCTTCAAAGCCGCTGCAGTTGGAACCGCCAGCCTCGCCGCCGCGAGCGTCGGTGCAGCACCCCCGGCATTGGCTCAGGGACATAGTAGCGTCACGGACTTGACCCACGAACTGCACGAGGATTTCCCGACCTTCTTCGGCCAGCAGCAGTTCTTCCGCGAGCAAAAGTTCAGCTACGCCAAAGAAAAGTTCAATCTGTTCGAACTGCGCATAAACGAACACACCGGCACCCATGTCGATGCGCCCCTGCACTTCTCCGCCGATGGCCTGTCGGTCGCCGAGCTGCCGGTGGAAAAGCTCGTCGTGCCGCTCTGCATCGTCGATATCCGCGAGAAGGCAACGGCCGACGCCGATGCGCAGGTGACGCCCGACGACCTCAAGGCCTGGGTCGCCGCCAATGGCGAGATCCCGGAAAACGCCTGCGTCGCCATGCTTTCGGGCTGGGGCGCGCATATGGGCACGGAGAAATTCCGCAATGCCGATGGCGGCGGCAAGTTGCACTTCCCCGGCTTTCACGCCGAGGCGGCGAAGTATCTCATCGAGGAGAGCAAGGCCGCCGGCATTGCCGTCGACACACTTTCGCTCGACCATGGCCCCTCACCGGATTTCGCCACGCATTATGCCTGGCTGCCCGCGGGCCGCTGGGGGCTGGAGGCCGCCGCCAATCTCGACAAGCTGCCGGCCAAAGGCGCGACGCTCATTCTCGGCGCGCCGAAGCATCGCGGCGGCACCGGCGGCCCGGCGCGCGTCTTCGCCCTTGCTTGATCCATACTCTTCAATCCGGCGGCGCAGGGCCGCCGGCAACACCATGCAGGAGAGCCCATGAGCACCGTTACGCCGCCGAAGAACCCGGAAGCCGACCCGCGCGTCAAAGCCGTGTTCGACGATATCCGCGCCACGCGCAAATCCGATTTCATCAACAATATGTGGCTGTGGCTCGCCTTCGACCCGGGCCTGCTGGAGCAGACCTGGGGCGACGTCAAGGCGGTGATGGCAACGCCTTCTGCGCTCGATCCGCTGGTGAAAGAGATGCTCTATATCGCCGTGTCCGTCACCAATGGCTGCGGCTACTGCGCCCATTCCCATACGGCCGCGGCAAGGGCGAAGGGCCTGAGCGATGCCGAGCATGCGGACCTCTTGCGGGTGATCTCGCTCGCCGCCCGCACCAACCAGCTTGCCACAGCGCTGCAGGTCCCGGTCGATACCGTCTTTGATAAGACGGCGGGATAAAGCATACCGCGCAAAAGTGCGCAGCGGTTTTGCGATACGACATGCGACAAATCAAAACGTGCGACCAAGAATAAGCGGTCTCGAAATCGCCTGTCTTTCCACAGGCTTGGTGCGGCTGGCGCAGAAAACGGAATAAAAGAAGAACATCCTTTCTGGCCTTTCCCCACCGAATCACTACATTGAGCCGCATGATGAGTGGTTTCGACGACATTCCTTTCTTCGACGAGGAGCCGGCGCCGCGCAAGCAGCCGCCAGCCCCCGGAGGTATCCCCGCCGCCGGCGGTATTGCCGCGCGCGCCATGGCTGCGCGCGATCGCGCCCAGCCGCGCCCGGATTATCTCTCCGGCCTCAACCCGGAACAGGCCGAGGCGGTCGAAACGCTTGACGGTCCCGTGCTTGTGCTTGCCGGCGCCGGCACCGGCAAGACCCGCGTGCTGACGACCCGCATCGCCCACATCCTTTCGACCAACCGCGCCTTCCCTTCGCAAATCCTTGCGGTGACCTTCACCAACAAGGCGGCGCGCGAGATGAAGGAGCGCATCGGCGTGCTCGTCGGCCATGCGGTCGAAGGCATGCCCTGGCTCGGCACCTTCCACTCGATCGGCGTCAAGCTGCTCCGTCGCCATGCCGAGCTCGTCGGCCTGCGCTCCGATTTCACCATTCTCGACACCGATGACGTGGTGCGGCTGATCAAGCAGCTCATCCAGGCCGAAGGCATCGACGACAAGCGCTGGCCGGCCAAGCAGTTCGCCGGCATGATCGACGGCTGGAAGAACAAGGGCCTCGATCCCGCGCAGATCCCTGAGGGTGACGCCCGCGCCTTTGCCAACGGCAAGGGCCGCGAACTCTACGCCGCCTACCAGAACCGGCTGCTGACACTGAACGCCTGCGACTTCGGCGATCTGCTCCTGCACCCGATCCGCATTTTCCGTAACCATGCGGACGTGCTGAAGGATTATCACGACAAGTTCCGCTACATCCTCGTCGACGAGTACCAGGATACCAACACGGCGCAGTACATGTGGCTGCGGCTCTTGGCCCAGCGGCCGAAGGGCGTTCCGCAGAATGTCTGCTGCGTCGGCGACGACGACCAGTCGATCTATGGTTGGCGCGGCGCGGAAGTGGACAACATCCTGCGCTTCGAGAAGGATTTCCCGGGCGCCAAGGTCATCAAGCTCGAGCGCAACTATCGCTCGACCGAGCACATCCTCGGTGCCGCCGGCCACCTGATCGCCCACAATGAGGGCCGTCTCGGCAAGACGCTCTTTACCGACCGCACCGATCCGGATGATGAGAAGGTGCAGGTGCACGCCGCCTGGGATTCCGAAGAGGAGGCCCGCGCCGTCGGCGAGGAAATCGAACAGCTGCAGCGCAAGAGCCACAAGCTCAACGACATGGCGATCCTGGTGCGCGCATCGTTCCAGATGCGCGAGTTCGAAGACCGCTTCGTCACGCTTGGCCTCAACTACCGCGTCATCGGCGGCCCGCGCTTCTACGAGCGCCTCGAAATCCGCGATGCGATGGCCTATTTCCGCCTCGTCTGCCAGCCGGCCGACGACCTCGCCTTCGAGCGCATCGTCAACACGCCGAAGCGTGGCCTCGGTGACACCACCGTGCGCACCCTGCACGACTATGCCCGCGCTCGCGATATCCCGATGCTGGCTGCCGCCAGTGACATCATCGAGACCGACGAGTTGAAGCCGAGGGCGCGGAAAGCCCTCTTCGACGTCGTCACCGATTTCCGCCGCTGGCAGAGCCTGCTGGAAACCACCGTGCACACCGAGCTTGCCGAGCAGATCCTCGACGAGAGCGGCTATACCGCCATGTGGCAGAACGACAAGTCGGCCGAGGCCCCCGGACGGCTGGAAAACCTCAAGGAACTCATCCGCTCGATGGAAGCCTTCGAGAGCCTGCGCGGCTTCCTCGAACACGTCGCCCTCGTCATGGATGCCGAGCAGAACGAAAACCTCGACGCCGTGTCGATCATGACGCTGCACTCGGCCAAGGGGCTGGAGTTCGACACCGTTTTCCTGCCCGGCTGGGAGGAAGGTCTCTTCCCGCACCAGCGCGCGCTCGACGAAGGCGGCCGCTCCGGCCTGGAAGAAGAACGGCGCCTTGCCTATGTCGGCATCACCCGCGCCAAGCACCGCTGCCACATCTGGTTCGTCTCCAACCGTCGCATCCACGGCCTTTGGCAATCGACGCTGCCCTCGCGCTTCCTCGAAGAGCTGCCGCTCGCCCATGTCGACGTGGCCGAGAGCGAGCAATCCTATGGCGGCTATGGCCGCGGCGGTTACGGCCAGTCACGCTTCGACAAGGCCGATCCCTTCCAGAACACCTATTCGACACCGGGCTGGAAGCGCGCCCAGCAGCACCGTTCCGACGCCACCCGCGACAACTGGGGCACCCGCTCCGGCCACGCGGTCGAACGCATCGGCTACGGCGAAAGCGGCCCGCGCGGCCGCACGATCGACGGCGAGCTGGTGGCAAAATCGACAGCCACGGAACCCTCGCGCTTCTCGGTCGGCGACCGCGTCTTCCACATCAAGTTCGGCAACGGCAACATCGCCGCGATCGAAGGCAACAAGCTCACCATCGACTTCGACCGCGCCGGCCAGAAGCGCGTGCTGGATGGGTTTGTCGAGAAGGTGTGAGGAGGTCAGAGCCCTCCTCACGTGCATTCCCAAGTAACCGCGCAACCGGCGATCTCATGGCGTCGACCGGCGAAGTGCACTAATAATTGCAAGCACAATTCTCGCGTTTGAACGAAACCTTGTACCGATCTCCCTCGACGCGAAGTGGATGGAGACATGTCCTGGACGAGCGCTGTTCGCGGCCTGCTGGAGGTAGGCGCTTCAAATGCTGCCGAGGATGACCGCGAAGGCATTCTCGTTGCGAATGTCGCGGCGTGCGTGATCGTCGTCACCACCACGGGCTTTGCTCTCATCTACGCACTCCACGGCGAACCAAGTCTGGTCCCGCTCGTCTATGCCAATCTCGCTCTGGCGGCGGCCGCCGCGCTGACGCCCCTCTTTCATCGGTTCGGGCGCGTGGCGTCAGGACTTTGGGAGTTCGGGATCTGCGTCGTGATCCTCGTGTGGATCGCCTCCTATGTCGGCAGAGACTCCGGCGTGCTTTTGACGCTGCTCGGCGCAACGCCGGTCGCCTTCGCGATCCTTGGGTTCCAGAACGTCGCCCTGGTGGCGGTCTTGAGCGCCACAGCCACAATCACGGTCATCGCGGCATCCATCGCGTTCCCGGAGGCGCGATCAGGCGTCTATGACGCCAGCGGCTTCCTGCAGCTCATCTATTCCTCATCGATCGTCACCCTCACCCTCATGTGCTTCGCCACGATCTACTATGCCTTCCACTTGGCGAGAGAAGCACAAGGGCGGCTGGCCCGCCTCATGGCGTCGATCATGCCGGACGAGATCGTGGCGCGCCTGCTGAGGAATGAGCGGGAAACGATCATCAACGAATTCGAACACGCGACCGTAGTCCTGACCGACATCGTCCAGTTCGTGAGCCTGTCAAACAGCCTGGGACCGGAAAGGACCGTGAGCCTGCTCAACGAACTCTTCAGCGAATTCGATCGGCTGGCGGCGGCGGTCGGTGTTGAGAAGATCAAGACCATTGGCGATGCCTATCTTGCGGTGGCCGGCGTGCCCGCCCGACACCCCGCCCCCGAGAAGGCGGCCGCCGCGTTCGGCTTCGGCGCCATCGCCGCTGCCCGCGAGATCGGCGAACGCTACGATGTCGTGCTGAGGCTTCGCACCGGCATGGCGTCGGGATCGGTGACGGCCGGCGTGCTTGGGCGAACGAAATACGCCTACGACGTCTGGGGGGCGCCGGTGAACCTCGCCGCGCGCCTGGAAGCGATCGGCAAGCCCGGCTGCATCACGACGACCGCGGAGATCAGGCGGCGCCTGAACGAGCACTTCCAATTCGAATGCTCGGGCCATGAAGACATCAAGGGCTTCGGCTTGACCGAAATCTGGACCATGCAGTTGCCGAGCGCCGGTACAAACGAAGTCGGCAACCTCGCAAAGGCGGATATGTGAGGTGCCGCACACCGCTTTGCCGCGCCGTGCGCAGCAGTTTTGCGATAACGTCGTGCGAAAAGATCGCGACGCGCCGTAAGCGCCTCAAACCATCTTGCGATAGACGATAAATCCCGACTTCTCCGCCACCTTGTCGTAGAGCGCCATCGCCGTCTCGTTGGTCTCGTGCGTCTGCCAGTAGACCCGTGGCGAGCCGGCCGCCCGCGCCGCCTCGTAGACGCCCTCGATCAGTGCCCGCCCGACGCCCTTTCCGCGTGCCTGCGTGTTGGTGAAGAGGTCCTGCAGATAACAATTCGGCTGGATCGCCGTCGTGCTGCGGTGAAAGAGGTAATGGGTGAGCCCAATCAGCCGCCCCTCGCTCTCGGCCACCAGCGCATGAACAGGCTCATAGGCATCGAAGAAGCGCGACCAGGTCATGGCAGTGATCGCGGGGTCGAGCGCGGTTTCGCCGGATCGGCCGTAAAAGGCGTTGTAGCCATCCCAGAGCGGCAGCCATTGCTCATAGTCAGCTCTGGTTATCGGGCGGATGCGGAGGTTTTCGGTCATTGCAGGTTCCGTAGTGGGTTGAATAGAACAGGCGGCGGCAGCGGCACTGCCGCCCTACCCTCTGGTCATCGCCCCTTGGTCATCGCCGCCGTGATCGCCTGAACGTCGGTCATGATCGCATCGCCCATGAAGACGATGTTTTCCATCGAGCGTTCGCCGGCCTCATGATGCCCTGCACCGCAAGCGTCGCGCACCACCACCGGCACGAGACCAAGGTCGGTGGCGTGGCGCACGGTCGGGTCGATGCCGATTTCGGTGGCGATGCCGCAAATCGCAAAGGAGGTGAGCCCGAGATCACGCAGGATCATGGCAAGCGGCGTGCCCTCGAAGGCGGAGAACGTGATCTTGTCGAGGATCGCCTCGTCCTCGCGGGGCTGAAGCTCCGGCACGAGCTCGAAGCCCGGCGTGCCGCGCAGGAACCAGGGATGCACCGCATCCGGATCGTCCGTCCGCTGCCACGCCATCGCCTGGCGCGTCTGGAAGGCGCCCATCAGCGGCTTCGGCATTGAGAGGTGCCGAAGGAAGATCACCGGAAAGCCGCCTGCCCGCGCTGCATCCAGCACCTTCAGCACCTGGCCGGTAATCTCGGCGCCATTCTTCATCTGCCTGGTGATACCCACCTGCATGTCGTAGACGACCAGCGCCATGCGCTCCGGACGACAGAAATCCTCGAGCGTCTTTCCAATTTCCAGCTTCGCGGCCATAATCTCTCCTCGGGGTCGCCTCCTCCGGCGCCCACTCCGCCAACATCACGCGCCGGGAATGTGGCGCGTGAGGCCTTCCGTTGCAATACGGCTGAGCGCGCTTCATGCAACTATTCGGACGGGTTTCGGCGTTCACGGCAACCGAGGCGCCAGCGTCGACGCATTCAACTCTCGTCTTCCCGCCGTGCCTTCTTCATCAACGCGATCACTTCCTCATCGCTCGTCTGCTCGAAGTCGCGGTAGTGCAGGCCGACGGCGCGGAAGGCAAAGGGGGTGGCGAGGCAGATGACGAGGTCGACGGAGCTGCGCAGCTCGGTGATCTCGCTTTTCGGCGCCACCGGAACCGCAAGGATCAGGCGGCGTGGGCTTGCCCGGCGCAACGCCCTGATCGCCGCGCGCACGGTCCCGCCGGTGGCAATTCCGTCGTCGACGAGGATCACGTCACGATCCCTGGGTGAGATCGGCGTGCGATCGCCGAAGTAGAGGGTACGGCGCCGCAGGATTTCGGCATGCTGGCGTTGGGTTTCCGCCTCCAGATAGCCCTTTGCCGGACGCACAAGCCGGATCGCCTGGCGGTTGAGAACCAGTTCAGGCTCCTCGCCGTCGACCAGCGCGCCGAGCCCGAATTCCGCGTGCCCCGGCGCGCCGATCTTGCGCACGATCAGGATGTCGAGCGGCGCGCCGATGCGAACCGCGATCTCATAGGCAACCGGCACGCCGCCGCGCGGCAGCGCCACCAGCAGCGGATCGATCAGCGTCTCGCCCGCGATCGTCTCAGCGAGCTGCCGTCCGGCATCCGCCCTGTCTTCGAAGAGCCATGTTCCCGTAAACACCTCATCTCTCCCAGGTTTCCACCGTCACCGCGGGTCGGATCCCCATCCAGTGGACGAGGAGGAATTTGGCCCGCAGGCGCGGAATGAGGAAAACCCGCTCGGGTTCCCCCCCGTCCGGCGTTTGCTGTCAGGCCCGGTTTCCAGGTCGTCTCGCGCGGCCCTGGCATCGGCCAAAGGACATCCATGGGTCTCTTATCCTGGCGCGCCTGAAGGCCGGGACAATCCACCGTCTATCGGTTGCCGGGGTGCGCATGTGAACAACCGTGCCAATCCCGACCAATCGGTAAAATTGCAACGGATTTCACCGGGTTTCGTTAAGGCGCCCTCGCTACCAATTGGCCTTGCATATCTGGCTGAGACGCAAGCCGCCTTTGTTGATTTTAGCACGACAGGCCGTTTCGAAATGAGCTTTCTCCCTGCCATATCGATCATTGCCCTCCTGGCGATGCTCCCGGTCCTGATTTCGCTGCGGGCCTCGATGATCGAGGGCGGCACGGACTTCGCCGCGGCCTGTGCGGTGGCCAGTGCCGCGACCCTGTTCATGATGCTCTCCGCGTTTCCGACGCTGCAGCCTCTGTCCCTGATCGGCTTCGTGTTCCTGGCCGGCGCCTGCCTGCTCGTGCTCTGCGGCTTTCACCACGCACTCGGCGTTCAGAGACGCACCTCGACGTCCCTCGTCGCGGCCGCGTCCCTGGCGTTCGTCGCGCTGTTGATTGCCGCATTCGGTGCCAAGAGCACCACCTTGCATGCACTCTCCGTCATCGGCATTGCCGCCGCCTTCGTGCTGATCATCGCCGTCTGTTCGCAGCACCGGCGCCAGGCGCCCGGGCCGATAGAGCGGCTCTGCGTCATCGCCTGCGTGGCAACCGGCTGCTCGACGCTGCTCGCGGTCACCGTGTTTTCGCCCGCCGTCCACGCGACCGCATCGGTTTCGCCTGCACCCGTCAGCTGGGATTTCGCCTGCGCCGTCATGCGTTACTTCTACCTGCCTGCGCTGTTCCTGGGCGTGATCCTGATGATCCAGAACCGGGTGATCACCGAGCTCAAGACCACGATCGCCCGCGACGAATTGACGGGGGTTCTGTCGCGACGTGCCCTGCTTGATCTCGGCCAGCGCGCCCTCACCACCAGTCTCGCGCGGCAACAGCCGGTATCCTTCCTGCTGCTCGATCTCGATTACTTCAAGCAGATCAACGATCGCTATGGCCATGCGGTCGGCGACACCGCCCTCGGCCATTTTGCCGGAACCGTCGCCACCTGTCTCACCGGCCGCGGCACTCTGGGGCGCATCGGCGGCGAAGAGTTCGGCATTGTCCTGCCCAATTGCACGGAAGATGCCGCTTTTACGCTTGCCGAGGAGATCGGCCGCGTGGTGCGCGATACGCCGATCGGCCGCTTCGATCGGCCGATCCGGCTGACGGTGAGCATCGGTCTGGCCGAGGCTGTGCCGGGCGACACGATCAGCGACATCATGATCCGCGCCGACATGGCGCTCTACGATGCCAAGGCCGACGGGCGCGACCGCTGCACGATTGCCGGCCGCTTCCAGCCGGACGCGAGCGCGCGGGCGCTGGCGGCCGCAGCCGCACAGATGCGTGCCGCCGATAGCCGAAGCTTCGAGCCGCGGCTGCTGCGCGATACCGGCTGACTGACCCCCGCGGCTTGTAATGCCGCTTCCCGAACCTATGTGAGCTTGGCCAATGCATGTCTCCTTGGACCGCAACCGGTTCGCGGACGAAACATGCAGCCATTCGAAACGCTACGGCGGCCTCTCACGCGTCTCAGTGACGCGCGTCGCTGCAGGAGGACATCCATGTTGCGTGCTGTTCGCGCTCTCTTCGTTGCCGGTCTCGCCGCCGTTACGGTGACCGCCCTGCCCGCCCGCGCCGAAACGGTCGGCGAGGTCGGCGTCGACTGGCTCGGAAACGATATCATGATCGATGCCGTCACCGACCCGAAGATCAAGGGCGTCACCTGCCACGTCACCTATTTCGACCGCAGCGTCATCGACAGGCTGAAGAACGGCAACTGGTTCGAGGACCCATCGAACAACTCGATCGCCTGCCGGCAGACCGGCCCGATCGAAATCGGCGACATCGAGCTATCGAAGGAAGGCGAGGAAGTGTTTCGCTCAGGGCTTTCGCTTGTCTGGAAGAACCTGCTGGTCACAAGGATTTACGACCGGAAGAACGATACGCTGATCTATCTCGCGCATTCGCGTGAATTGACCGACGGCTCGGCCAAGATGTCGATCTCCACCATTCCGCTCTACGGCCAGACGGTGACCTGGCAGAACGGAAAGCCGCAGTAAGCGCTCCCCTGCCGCCTGCGTCAGCCTGCAAGGATATCCGTCTCAAAGGGTGCGAAGCGCCCGCCCCTTCACGGGCGCTCGCGAAACCTCATCAGGGCGGAACAGGGCGAAGTGTCTGGGAGCACCCCATTCCACTTCCGCTGCTCTAGTAGGAGTTCGGCGGGACGATGCCCTGATAATATTCGCCGTCACCGCCCTGATAGCCGCCGAAAGGCTGACGATCGCGATAGACGGGGGTCGGTGTGGAGGTTCTGTTGATGCTGCCCGTCGACATCGTGTCAACCGTGGCAGAGGGCCGCTTCATCAGCGGCATGGCCTTTTGCGTGTTCCGCGTTCCGGGAGGATTGTTGGCGTCGATGCCCTGATAGTAGCTATCAGCCAGAGCCGGGCCAGCCATCAACATCGTTACGGAGAGCGCGGCTACAAGTTTCCTTACAGAGATTGTCATGAGTCCAACTCCTGTTGTCGGGACCGAGCACCCGGCCTCCGTTCGGGCACTCAGCAACAACGGTAAGTTAGTACAAGTATTCCAGCTCGCCACATGACGATTTGTCACAATGGTATCGCCCAAGCGTGAAGATCATTGCCGAAGTTTAATTTGACCGGCGCGATCCACTACCTGCCGAGACGCAAAACACCCCGGCGGAGATCCCGCCGGGGTGCCCGTCAATTCTGCCAGGTGTCGAACTCAGGCGGCCTGGGCCAGCTCGTCGGCAATGACCGTGTCGAGGTTGAGGAAGCAGACCATCGTCTTTTCCAGAGCGACGATGCCGCGGCAGAAGGCGCGCTGCGCTTCCGGAATGATCTCGGGCGCCGGCTGCAGGGCTTCGCTCTTGATCGTCATCATGTCGGAGACCTGCTCGACCAGCAGGCCGACGAGCTTGCCCGCGATGTCGGTGACGATGATCGCCGAGCGTTCCGACGGCTCCGTCATTTTCATGCCGAGGCGGGCGGCCATGTCGATGACCGGGATCACCGCGCCGCGCAGGTTGATGAGGCCGAGCACGTAAGGCGGCGTATGCGGCATCGGCGTCACCGGCGCCCAGCCGCGGATTTCGCGGATCGCCATGATATCGATGCAGAATTCCTGGTCGCCGAGATGGAACGACACGATTTCGAGATAGGCACCGGACTGCTTGAGTGCGTTGGTCATGATCAGAATTCTTCCCAGTTCTCACCGGAAGCCGTCGTCGACGGCACAGAGCCCGGTTTGTTGCCGAATGCGCCCGCCAGCTTGCCCATCAGGGCCTTTGCGGGAGATGGAGTTGGAAACGAGGCCATTTTGGCGGTGCCGATCTTGCGCAGCGGCACCGGTTCGCCGGTGCCCTTGGCGGCCGGCCGTTGAACGGCAGAAGCCGAAGGGGCTTTCGTCTGCACCGAAGCAATTGCCGCCCTTGCCGGCGGCGCCACCGGGGCCGGCGCCAAGGTGGGCATGGCGCGCTGCATCGTGTGGCCTTCGCGGAACTGGCCGACGAGGCCGGTCAGGCGCTCGGCGTCCTGCGCCAGCGTGTGGCTCGACGCGTTGGTCTGCTCGACCATGGCGGCATTCTGCTGCGTCATCTGGTCGAGCTGGCCGACGGCGGTGCTGATCTCGTTGAGGCCGGTCGACTGTTCGCGCGCAGCCATGACGATCGAGGTCATGTGTTCGTTGATGCGTGCGACATCGGCGCCGATCCGGCCGAGCGCCTCGCCCGTCGCCTGGACGAGCTTGACGCCGCTGCCGACCTCGTTGCCGGAGCGGCTGACCAGCGCCTTGATATCCTTGGCGGCACCGGCGGCGCGCTGCGCCAGTTCGCGCACTTCCTGCGCCACGACCGCAAAGCCCTTGCCGGCCTCACCGGCGCGGGCCGCCTCGACGCCGGCATTCAGCGCCAGAAGGTTGGTCTGGAAGGCAATCTCGTCGATGACGTTGATGATCTTGCCGATCTCGTTCGAGGCGCTTTCGATCCGCGCCATGGCGGCGATCGCCTCACCGACAATCCGGCCGGATTCCTCCGCATTGGTGCGCGTCTCGCCGACCATGCGGCTTGCCTCTTCGGCGCGCTGGGTCGCGGTGCGGACCGTGACGGTGATTTCGTCGAGGGCTGCCGACGTCTGCTCCAGCGAGGCGGCCTGCCGCTCGGTGCGACGCGCGAGATCGTCGGCGGCCGTGCGCATCTGGCGACCGTTCGATTCGATCGAGAGCGCATTCTCCTTGACGCTCGAAAGCACCACGCGCAGCCGCTCGACCGTCTGGTTGAAGTTCTGGCGGAGCTGATCGAGATTGCCGTCGAAGGGCCGCTCGATCGCCACGGCAAGATCGCCATCGGCAAGCTGGGTCAGGGCACGGCCGAGATTGTCGATCGCCGCCTGGATACGGCGCACCGCTTCCTCGCGCTCGCTCTGCTGATCTTCGCGTTCCTTCTCGATTTCCCGCCGGCTGAGTGCGGCGCTCTGTTCGAGCGATTGCTTCTCGATGGCCGAAAGACGGAAGAGATCGACCGAGCGCGCCATCGCGCCGATTTCGTCGCCGCGGTCGAGCGCCTCGACCTTGGTTGAAAGATCGCCGTTCTGGATCCGCTGCATGCCGTTGCGCAGGCCGAGGATGCCGGCGCGGAGCGTGCTGCCGTGGAACCAGAGCAGATAAAGCAGCGTCGCCATCGCCAGCAGCCCAGCCGCCACCTGAAGCTGGAACGCCTGGTCGGACACAGTGCGCGCCTCGGCAACGCGCGTCTGCACCAACTCGGTCGCCGCTTCGGAAAGTCCGGTCAAAGCCGTGGCGACCCGTTCGCCGGCGCCATCGATCGCATCATCGATCTTGCCGAAGTCGTCGGCCGAAGCCTTGCCTTCGATCAACGTCTTCAGGTCGGTGCCGATCGCCTTGCGCAGTTCCGCGACATCGGCGTCGAAGGTCGAAAGCACCTCGCTGCGGTCCAAGAGCTTGGCAAGCGCCTGGATCTCGACGGACTTCGTTTCGAGCAGCTTCAGGATCTCGGCAATGCTGGCGGCCCGCGCCGGCTGGATCTCGCCCTCTTCTCTGTCGATGATGCTATCCATCGCGTTGAGCACGAGATTGGTCGTCGCCAGATGGACCTCATCGACGGTCGTCAGGCCGTTCTGCGCCGCGACAGCGCCCTGCAAGGCGTTATTGGCTTGGCTGCCCTGGTACCAGCCCACCCCGAGCACGGAGCCAAAACCGACAAAAGCGGCGCCGGCAAGCGTCGCCAGCCGCTGGCTCACGGAAAGATTGCGTTTCAGGGAAGGAGATGTGGCAGTCATAGGGAGTCCATGGTCACGGATCCGCGTGAAGCGGAGTCCTCCTACGATCGATACGGAAAACCGGGGCCGATAAAGCTGGCTGACCTCATGTCATATCGGAGCACGAACACTCCGACCGCGTGGAAAAACAGTGTCAAACAGACCTTAAGCATTCGCTAAGGCGGCCGCCCAATCCCCAGCGAAATCGGCTATTTCAATGTTTGCGCATATGCGCTGCAAGCTCTGGTTTCCCGGCATTTGCGGGCACAATCGAATGGAGCCTCAGGCGCGGTTTTCCACCGTTTCCTGCACCGACCGGAACGCGCCTCCGGCCGCACCCGGCAAATCGCCCGGCTTCCCCTTGCCGCGCGAGCTGTTATGATGACGCCATGAACACGAAGACCCAGCGCTCGATCCGCCTTCCCCTCGCCGCAAGCCTTGCGGCTGCGATCGCGGTTGTGCTCCTGCTCGCCTTCCGCGGCTGGGTCGAAAACGGCGCCGATATCTTCCTGGCGCTCGCCCAATCCGGCCTTTCCTGGTGCTTCTAGGACGGCCGGACAGCTTCGAGGCCCGCCTCCGCCCCTCACCCTAACCCTCTCCCCGCTTGCGGGGAGAGGGGACGGGAGCATCAGCGGCGCAACCGCACGGTTCTTCGCCTCGAATGTTAGTGCAGCGATTGCAACGAGACGGTCCGGCGAGGTTCCTTCGCCCCGCCTGCGGGGAGAAGGTGGCCGGCAGGCCGGATGAGGGGCTGAAAGCACCTCCGCGGCCCCAACCCGGCCACAACCTGCGGCAATTGTCCCATTTGCGCGGCCCCGGTGAAGGCGGTATCAAGGGCCTATCAACCGGACATGGCCGTCTTCGGCCCCAACAAAATCGGTAGCACGCATGAAAACCATCCGCATCGTCCTCTGGGCCGCCGTCGTCGTCATGGCGGGCATCTTGGGGTGGCTGACCTATGAAATGACCCAGTCGAAGCAGCAGGCCGCCACCGGCCCCTTCGGCGTTCCCTTCACGCTGGTCTCGCAGGACGGCAAGGAGATTACCGAGAAGGCGTTTACCGGCAAGCCGACCGCGCTTTTCTTCGGCTTCACCCATTGCCCGGAAGTCTGCCCGACGACGCTGTTCGAACTGAACGGCTGGCTGGAAAAGGTCGACCCGGAAGGCAACAAGCTGCAGGCCTATTTCATCACCGTCGATCCCGAGCGCGACACGCCCGAAATCCTCGGCCAGTACGTCTCCAACGTTTCCAAGCGCATCACCGGCATTTCCGGCCCGGCCGACAAGGTGATGGAGATGGTCAAGGGTTTCCGCGTCTACGCCAAGAAGGTGCCGGTCGACGCTGCCCAGCCCAACGGCGACTACACGATGGACCACACGGCCTCCGTGTTCCTGCTCGACGCCAACGGCCATTTCTCCGGCACCATCGCCTATGAGGAAAACCCGGAAACGGCGGTCAAGAAGCTGGAAAATCTGACCAAGGGCTAACCGTCGCCCTTGACCGATCGATTGCAAGCGCCGGCCCTGCCCGGCGCTTTGCGTTTGCGGGGCAATCGTGATAGCGCACAGCGCACGATTGCCGACGCTTAGCGCATCCCTCCACGGTTTGATGCGGGCGGCGGATTTCCCAGCCGAAGGACAGGGCCTTGAGCGAGATCAGACTTTTCGTCACCACCACCGAGAAGCAGGCGGAAGCCGTGCTCGACCGCCTGAGCGAAGTCTTCGGCGAAGAGGACTTTGCCATCGGCACGACGGAGGTCGACGAGAAGCGCGACGTCTGGGAAGCCTCGATCTACATGATGGCAGTCGACGAGGAGAGCGTGAACGAACGCCTCACTGACGCACTGGCCGAAGACTTCGCCCATCTCCCGATCGAGCGCGAAGTGCTGCCGGATATCGACTGGATCGCCAAGTCGCTCGAGGGCCTGGCGCCGGTGCGCGCCGGCCGCTTCGTCGTGCACGGCTCGCATGACCGCGACAAGGTGAAGACCGGCGAGATCGCCATCGAGATCGACGCAGGCCAGGCCTTCGGCACCGGCCATCACGGCACCACCGCCGGCTGCCTCGAAGTGCTCGCCACGGTTGCCCGCACCCGCACCGTGCGCAACGTGCTCGATCTCGGCACCGGCAGCGGCGTGCTTGCGATCGCCGCCTGGAAGCTCATGCACGTGCCGGTGCTTGCCACCGACATCGACCCGATCGCCACCCGCGTCGCGGAAGAAAACGCCCGGGTCAACGGCGTCGTCACCGGCACGACCTTTGCCACCGCCCCCGGCTTCCACTCGACCGCCTTCAGCACCAACGGCCCGTTCGATCTGATCATCGCCAACATCCTCGCGCGCCCGCTGATGAAGATGGCGCCGCAGCTCGTCGCCAATCTCGCCCCCGGCGGCTCGGTGATCCTGTCCGGCATTCTCGCCGAACAGCGCTGGAAGGTGCTTGCCCATTACAACGGCCAGCACCTGCGCCACGTGCGCACCATCTGGCGGAACGGCTGGGTGACGATTCATTTGGAGAAGTGAGGCGTAGGCGCGGACGCTTGAAGCTGCCCCTCATCCGCCTGCCGGAACCTTCTCCCCGCATGCGGGGCGAAGGGACCTGCCGCACCGCTTCATCCACCGGTTAACTTCCGACTCGTTGCGGCTGCTTTCAGCCGCGCCCCGACCGGCAGCGAAAGCCCCAGCGCATGACGGCCACTATCGGGCACGTCCCCTCGCCCCGCCTGCGGGGAGAGGGTTAGGGTGAGGGGCAAATGCGGATTGCCGCGCCGGCTGTTGGCCGCAGCGCCTATGCAAGAAGCTTCACGAGAAATGCCGCGAGCATCGGCGTGACAGCGACAGAAGCAACCCAGGAAAAAACGAAAAGGCCGCCTCGTCTACCATGACGGGCGGCCTTTCGAAACAAAGGCGATGCCAGGGGCATCGCCTGCTGGTTGGCTTGTGGCCAACCATGCCCGCGAGCCTGAGGAGGAGGAGTGCTCGAGCGGGCGTCTACCGTTCCGAAGCTGGCCACCCTTGAGGGAGGAGGAGAACAGAATGACCAACTATTCTCGGAACCGCAGTCTTTTGAACCACCGGATGTTCGTCCGTGTTCGTTGAGGCGGCTTATAAACTATCATTCCGATAGAGAAAGGGTTTTCTTAGCATGGGTGCCATGCACTGAGCGCATATGTATTATAAATGAGCAATTGCTCTCCTACCAAGCTGCAACCAGAAGAGTCCCTGTGTGCTGGATCGCAGGATATCGCCTCTTTCCCGGCACGGGCGATTTCCGCTAACATGGCTGCACATCTTTCCCGCGGTTTACCGCTCAATCTACCGGAATTCCCCCATGTTTCAGTCTTTTGAAGTCACCTCCACGCCGCAATTCGGCAAGGAGCGCACCGAAGCCCTGCGCGCGTCCTTCGCGGCCCTCGGCATCGACGGCTTTCTCGTGCCCCGCGCCGACGAGTTCCAGGGCGAATACGTACCCGCCTCGTCGGAGCGCCTGTCCTGGCTGACCGGCTTCACCGGCTCCGCCGGCGTTGCCCTCGTCACGCGGCGTGAAGCGGTTGTCTTCGTCGACGGACGTTACGTCACGCAGCTGAAAGAACAGGTCGACGGCAGCGTTTTCACCGGCGGCGACCTCATCGGCGAGCCGCCGCATCTCTGGCTGGAAAACCACGGAGCCAAGGGCTTCAAGCTTGGCATCGATCCCTGGCTGCACACCGGCGCGGAAGTCCGCCGGCTGGAAAAGGCGCTCGCCGTCATCAGTGGCTCGCTCGTTTTCCTCGATCACAACCCGCTCGACAAGATCTGGACGAACCGCCCCGCGGCACCGCTCGGCAAGGTCAGCATCCAGCCGATCGAGCATGCCGGCGAACTCGCCAAGGACAAGATCGCAAGAATCGCGGCGGGCCTTTCCAAGGCCGATGCCAGCGCCGTGGTCTTGACGGACCCCTCCTCCGTCGCCTGGACCTTCAACATCCGCGGCAGCGACGTGCCGCATACGCCGCATCCGCTGGCCCGCGCCATCATCCACGCCGACGGCCGCGCCGAGCTCTTCCTCGACAAGCGCAAGACTGGCATCGAGCAGGAAGCCTACCTCACCCAGATCGCCGACATTGTCGCGCCCTCGACTTTCGACGATAGCCTGGCAGCGCTCGGTGCTGCCGGCGCCGCTGTCATGATCGACCCGGACCTCGCCTCCTTCGCCATTTCCGAGCTGATCCGCTCCAAGGGCGGCAAGGTGGTCGAAGCGGTCGATCCCGCCCGCCTGCCACGTGCCCAGAAGAACAAGGCCGAGATCGACGGGTCGACCCGCGCCCACCTGCAGGACGGCGCCGCCATGGTCGAGTTCCTGGCATGGCTCGACAGCCAGCAGCCGGGAACCGTCACCGAGATCGCCGCCACCAACCAGCTGGAAGCGGCCCGCGCCACCGTCGGCGAGCGCATGCAGAACCCGCTCAAGGACATCTCCTTCGACACGATCTCCGGCGCCGGCGCGCATGCGGCGATCATGCACTACCGCGTCACCACCGCCACCGACCAGCCGATCGAAGCGGGCACCATGTTCCTGATCGATTCCGGCGCGCAATACATCAACGGCACCACCGACATCACCCGCACGGTGGCGATCGGTGCGGTGCCGGAGGAGCAGAGGCGCTTCTTCACGCTGGTGCTGAAGGGGATGATCGCGATCAGCATAGCGCGCTTCCCCAAGGGTTCGCGCGGCGTCGATCTCGACCCCTTGGCCCGCATCGCGCTCTGGAAGGCCGGCGCGGATTACGCCCACGGCACCGGCCACGGCGTCGGCTCCTATCTCTCGGTGCACGAAGGCCCGCAGCGCATCGCCCGGCTTTCCACCCAGGAACTGCTGCCCGGCATGATCCTTTCCAACGAGCCCGGCTACTATCGCCCCGGCGCCTTCGGCATCCGCATCGAAAACCTCGTGGTGGTGCAGACGGCGACCATGGTGGAAGGCGGCGACCTGCCGATGCTCGGCTTCGACACCCTCACCTTCTGCCCGATCGACCACCGCCTGGTGCTGCCGGCGCTGTTGACGGACGAGGAGCTGGATTGGCTGAACGCCTATCACGCCGAGACACGCGAAAAGCTGATGCCGCTGCTTGTCAACGACGAAACGCGCGACTGGCTGAAGGCCGCAACGGCAGCGCTTTCACGCTGAGTCAGGCGTTCCGCCTGGGCTCCTGAATGGGAGCCCAGGCAACAGGCATTGCGCGCCCGCAGCCGCTTGTTTGCTACGAGGCTCAAGGGGCGGCAATGGGCCGGAGAACCCGGCCTCTGCACTTAGATTCCCAACAGCTTCTTCGCTTCGCTGAGCGTCGCCTCTGAGGCAGGGTGATCACCGGCCTTGTGTTGTTCCTCGCCCTTGGCACGCAACTCTTTGACCTTGGCCATGTCGGCCTCGGATAGGTTCGCAGTCGGCATCGCCGCATCGATCGCAGCCATCATGGTCGGGCATTGATTGGCAAAGGCGGTTGCCGGCGCGAGCGCCAGCAAAAGGGCAATCGAGATCCTGGTCAACATGGTCGCTCCTCCACCGCCGGGAGGCCGCGCCTTGCAGAGGCAGCGCAGATGGCGCGTGCGGCTTTGTCGTGCCTCTCCGGCAGTGGAAGGATCATAATCCAGGATGCATGCGCAGCCAAACGGGCGCCGCGGACGGGCGCCCTACATCACCACATGCCGGATCAGCATCACCACCACCCAGCCGATTACCAGCATGCGCAGGGTCGACAGGTTGAGGCCGAGCGCGATGGCGAAGGCGACGAACATCGCGATCGTCACATCGAGCCCGCCATAGACGAAGGCGGGCGCGACCAGCGTCGTCAGAACCGCCGCCGGGACGGCGTTGAGCGCCGCTTCCAGCCGTGGCGGGATCTGCTTCATCTGGGTGATGAGGATGTAGCCGCCGACGCGCGTCAGGAAGGTCGCGACCGCTGCCGCGATGATCAGGTAGATGAGGTTGAGGTGTTGCGGATCCATGCTCAGGCTTCCTTCTCGACGCCGGTGGGTGCAGCGGCCGTCCCGCTCGGCGGCAGGCAGGCGGCAAGCACGATGCCGGCGAGTGCGCCGATGCTCACATGCCAGGGCGAACCGACGAAATGCATGCCGGCGACCGATGCCAACCCCGAGACTGTGACGATCGGAAGGAACCGGTCGCGCTTGCGGAAGCCCATGACCAGCCCCATGAAGTAGACCGGCAGCAGCACATCGAGGCCAATCGCCTTGGGATCACCGATCATCTGTCCGAAGATCGCCCCGACCAGCGTGTTGATGATCCAGGGGATGTAGATGACGAGGCCGAATCCGAGATACCAGGAGAATGTGATCGGCAGTCCGCGCTCGCCGCGCTTTTCGGTCTCGGCATATTGCGGATCGACCAGCAGGAAGAAAGCCAGGAGCTTCTGCCCGAAGGTGAAGTGCCGGACATATTTGGCGATCGAGGCCGAATAGAGCACGTGGCGGAAGTTGACGGCAAAGACCGAGAGCACGACGAGCCAGGGCTGGACATGATTGCCGAAGAGCTCGATGCCGACCATCTGGCTGGCGCCGGCATAGACGGACGCGCTCATGAACACCGCGTCGGCAATGGTAAAGCCGTTGTCGACCGCGAGCGCCCCGAACAGTGCGCCAAAGGGTGACGCCGCCAGCATGATGGGAAAGCCGCCACGCACGCCTTCCCAGAAATCGTCTTTTGTCATGGAAACCTCCGCCGGCCGAAGCGATGACATCGCACGCTGCGGCCGGTGCCGGACTGATAGGCGCTTGCGCCCCCGGCAACAATTCAAATGCGCTGATACATTGATTGAATTTTATGATGCCTTGCCCGAACAAGGCTTGAACAAAATGCGCACCGATCGGGAAACCGGTGCGTTTTGCAGGTGCAATTCGGAGGCCCGTGCGGGGCTGGCGTCCTACTTCTTGACCTGGAACGTGTGTTCGATGCCCGGGAAGGTGCGCGCCTTCACTTCGGCCGCATAGTCTTCGGCAGCCCTAGAGATCGCCGGCGCGAGCTCGGCGAAGTGTTTGACGAAGCGCGGCTTGAAGTCGTTGAAGAGGCCGAGCATGTCGTCCGAGACGAGGATCTGCCCGTCGCAGGCGGGTGACGCGCCGATGCCGATGGTCGGCGAACGCAGTTCCGCGGTGATGTCGCGGGCGACCGGTTCGACCGTGCCCTCGATGACGATGCCAAAGGCGCCGGCATCGTCGATCGCCTTGGCGTCGCGGCGGATTTTTGCCACTTCCTTGTCGTTGCGGCCGACGGAGCGATAACCGCCGGTCGTGTTGACCAGCTGCGGCATAAGCCCGACATGGCCGAGCACCGGAATGCCGCGGCTGACGAGGAACTCGACCGTTTCGGCCATCTCGGCGCCGCCTTCGAGCTTCACCGCGCTGCAGCCGGTTTCCTTCAGGATCCGCGCGGCGCTGCGGAAGGCCCGCTCCTTCGATTCCTGATAGGAGCCGAAGGGCATGTCGATGACGACGCAGGCGCGCTCCGAGCCACGCATGACCGCCTGGCCATGAGCGATCATCATCTCCAGCGTTACGCCAACCGTGGTGTCGAGGCCGTAAAGCACCATGCCGACGGAATCGCCGACCAGGAGGAAATCCACATGCGGATCGAGCAGCCTTGCGATCGGCGTCGTATAGGCCGTGAGGCTGACGATCGGGCGCTCGCCCTTCAGCGCTTCGATGTTGGCGGGGCTGAGCCGGCGCTTGGCGGTCTGGACGCTCATGTCAGGCAACCTTTGCAAATAACGCGGATTTCGGGGCGATCACGCGGTTGTCGAGCAGCTTCGTCGTGCCGAAGCGGACGAAGAGCAGGAGTAGCACCGGCTGGTCGCCGATCGTCTCGATGGTTTCGAGCGTCTCGGGATCGCGCACGGCCACGACCTCTGGCCTGGCCAGCGGTTCGCTCGACAGAAATTCGGTGACGGCATTTTCGAGCGCCGCCACGTCGCTGACGCCCGACGCCACCAGGCGCTGCGCCTCGTCCAGCGCCTTCGGCACGATCGCCGCAGCGCGGCGCTCCTCTGCCGTCAGATAGACATTGCGCGACGAACAGGCGAGCCCATCGGCCTCGCGCACGGTCGGCACGCCGATGACCGTCACCGGCTGGGCGAGGTCAGCGACCATACGGCGGATGATCTGCAACTGCTGGAAATCCTTCTCGCCGAAATAGGCGCGGTCCGGCTGGACGATGTTGAAGAGCTTGGTGACGACGGTGGCAACGCCGGCGAAATGGCCGGGACGAACCGAGCCCTCAAGCTCGCTGCCAAGCGTCGGCACATCGACGACCGTTTCCATCGGCCGCGGATACATGTCGGCAACACCGGGCGCAAAGAGATAGTCGACCTTGCCTTCGTCCAGCATCGCCTGATCGCGGGCGAGATCGCGCGGGTACTTGGAAAGGTCCTCATTCGCACCGAACTGCAGCGGATTGACGAAGATGCTGGCGACGACGATATCGTTTTCCTCACGCGCGCGGCGCATCAGCTCCATATGGCCGACATGCAGGTAGCCCATGGTCGGCACGAAACCGACCGATTTGCCTGCCCGGCGATGTTCGGCAAGTGCTGCACGCAGCTCGGCAATAGTGGTGAAAGTCTTCATGTCCGGACCCTCCAATCCGCGCCGGCGCCCTGCCCTTAAGGGTGCTGGCGCGCTGCCTTCGGGACTGGCGACGACCCTGCTCCGCGAAAAGGCATTTGCACAAAATTCGGCTGCAATCCTCTATCTTGTGCAGCGCAAAAAAACAATCGGATTGATGACAGGTTGATGACGCTCGGCCGCGCTTGACTTCCATCGGCAGCCTGTCACGGCTGGTCATCAACGCCACTGCAACCCACGCTGGAGAGCGACATGAAAGCCGGCTTGCGTATTCTTGGTATTGCTCTCCCGACGCTGGCCTTCGCCGGTGCGGCCGTAGCGAAGTCCCCCTCGTCAACGCCACCTGCCCCGGCAAGATCGAGGTCCACGCCGATAAGGGCGGCCGGGTCTATATCAACGGCAAGGAAGCCAAGCTCAAGGTGTTCAACGAGAACTATTACGAGGCGCACGGCGCCGGCGTCACCATCTCCTTGGGCATCAATCCCGACAGCTCACCCAGCGTCTCCTACACCGGCAAGGGCGGCGCCAATGGTGTCTGTACGCTGAAGTAATCAGCGAGGCGCGAGGTACTCCCTTCTACCAAGCGCCTCGCCTAAAGCCCCCACGATGGCTGTTTGGCGCTAATGGCGCATCATTCTCCCTCATACTCGACCTCGTGGCGGGTATCCAGCGACCCGACGTCGGTCGGGTCAAAGGACTTCTCAGCCCAAGGACTTGGGCTGCCCCCGCAGTTCCATTGGAACTGCTAGAGATTCCTGTGACGAGCACAGGAATGAGGGAGGGTGGTGTCAAAGCCGAGTTCTCTCCGCGACTTACGCCGAGAACGCGATGCCCGCTTCAGCAAGCGACGCCCATCCCCTACGCGCCACGCTGCTTACTTCCCAACGCGCTGCTGCAGATGCTGCGGATAGCGCGCGCCCTGCACCTCGACGGCGGAGAGCGCCGTCTGGATGTCGCCAAGCTCTTCGGCCGTCAGAATGACATCGGCAGCACCGAGGTTTTCTTCGAGCCGATGCAGCTTCGTCGTGCCGGGGATGGGCACGATCCATGGCTTTTGCGCCAGCAGCCAGGAAAGCGCGATCTGCGCTTTCGTCACACCCTTGGCCGCGGCAATCACACCCAGCAGGTCGACCAGCGCTTGATTGGCTCTGCGCGCCTCCGGCGAAAATCGCGGCACGATCGTGCGAAAATCGCTTTGGTCGAAGGTCGTGTTCTGGTTGATTGCGCCTGTCAAAAATCCCTTGCCAAGCGGACTGAAGGGCACAAAGCCGATGCCGAGCTCTTCGAGGAGCGGCAAGATTTCGGTTTCCGGCTCCCGCCACCAGAGCGAATATTCGCTCTGCAGCGCCGTCACCGGCTGAACCGCGTGCGCCCGGCGGATCGAATCGGCGCCTGCCTCCGACAGGCCGAAATGCCCGACCTTGCCTTCGGCGATCAGGTCTTTCACCGTGCCGGCGACGTCCTCGATCGGCACGTTCGGATCGACGCGGTGCTGGTAGAAGAGGTCGATGCGGTCTGTCCGCAGCCGCTTCAGCGCGGTTTCGGCAACATGGCGGATGCGCTGTGGCCGGCTGTCCATGCCCTGGCTGACATCGCCGTTGACGAAGCCGAACTTGGTGGCGATCACCACCTCACCGCGGAACGGGGCCAGCGCCTCGCCGACCAGATCCTCGTTACCGGTATAGGCTTCGGCGCTGTCGAAGAAGGTCACGCCGCGTTCATGCGCCGCGCGGATCAGCCTGATCGCCTCACTGCGCTCCGTTGCCGGGCCATAACCGTAGCTGAGGCCCATGCAGCCAAAGCCGATGGCCGAGACTTCGAGATCGCTTTTTCCTAGCCTACGTTTCTGCATTGTCTTGCTCCTTGATCAGGCCGCGAGGTCTGGGGAAACCGAGCGGCAATTCTGGCAGGCGACGGACCGTCCGATCGCCGGACGCTCCACCCGCTTTGCATTGTGCGGCCGCACGATCAGCGCGACGACGGCAAGCGCCAGCGCCAGCAGGACCGTGCAACCGATGAGAACATTATCGACCCGATGGGCAAGCAGAGCGCTGCCATCAAGCCCATCGGCACCGAGTGCTGCGACAGCGACCAGCACGCTGAGACCGAGCGAGTTGCCGAGCTGGTGGGCGACATTGACCACACCGCCCGCCGCCCCCGCGTCACCGGGAGCGATACCGGCAATGCCGGCGACCGTCAGCGGGCTCAGAGTGAAGCCCTGGCCAAGCCCGATCAGCATCAAGGGCGGCGCCATGCCGAAGAGAAAGGACGTGTCGGCCGAGATCTGGCTGATAGAGACCATGCCGATCAGCGCGGAGATCAGGCCAAAGGCAAGCAGGCGGCGGTTGCCGAAACGTGGGCTAAGCCTTGGAACCAAGATCGCCGCAACGAAATTGACTGATGTTGCCGGAATGAAGGCAAGGCCGGAGGCAAGCGGGTCGAAGTGCCGAACACCTTGCAGATACTGGGTGAAGAAGAAAAAGAACCCGATCATCGCGGCGAGGAACAGGACACGCGCCAGATAGGCGCCGACCCTCTCGCGGTTGGCAAAGAGCCGGAGCGGCATGATCGGCTGCCGGGCGCGACGCTCGTTGACCACGAAGACGGCAAGAAGCAGAAGACCCATGGCAAGCGCTGCGAGCGTCAGCGGATCGTACGCCCCCTCCTCCGCCGAACGGACGATGCCATAGACCAGCGCCGTCATGCCGAGCGTCGAGCTTACGGCGCCCGCAAGGTCGAATTCACCCGTGCGCCGTTCCGTTTCGCCGACGTACTTGTGCGCCGCGAGCATCAGGGCGATGCCGATCGGCAGGTTGATGAAGAAACCGACCCGCCAGCTGAGCCAGCCGGCAAGCAGACCGCCGAGCACCATGCCGAAGCTCGCGCCGATGCCGGCGACCGAACTGTAATAGGCGACCGCCCGCGTGCGTTCAGGTCCCTCGGAAAAATACGTCTGGATCAGCGCCAGCGTGGCGGGGGCGAGGATCGCCGAGCCGAAGCCTTGCACGGCGCGCGCGCCAAGCAGCCATTCCGGCGACGGTGCCAGCCCGATCACGACGGAGGCCGCTGTGAAGATGGCAAGCCCGGCAATGAACAGCCGACGCCGGCCGAGAATGTCGCCCGCCCGCGCGCCCAGCAGCAGGAAGCCGCCAAAGGCGAGCGTATAGGCGCTGTGCACCCAGGAAAGCCCGGCGTCGCTGAACTGCAGCTCGTCGCGAATCTTCGGCAGGCCGGTGATCACGATCGAGATATCGAGCACGATCATCAGGTAGCTGACGATGACGATCGCCAGCACCGCCGTCTTGCGGGCTGAAAGGTGTTTCATCGACGTGACGTCCATCGCCGTGCCTACTCCGCCTGCGCAGCGCCGTATTGCGCGTCCGTCACCTTTTCCATCCAGTCGACCGCCTTGCCGTCGAGCGTCTCCTGGATGGCGATATGGGTCAGGGCGGTCGTCGGTGCCGCCCCGTGCCAGTGCTTCTCGCCGGGCTCGAACCAGACGACATCGCCCGGCCGGATCTCCTCGATTGGCCCGCCCTCCCGCTGCACCCGGCCGCAGCCGGAAACGACGATCAGGACCTGGCCGAGCGGATGCGTATGCCAGGCCGTGCGGGCGCCGGGCTCGAAGGTGACGGCATTGCCGGCAGTGCGCGCCGGCTCGCGCACGGGAAACAACGGGTCGATGCGCACGGTGCCGCTGAACCAGTCCTCTGTCCCCCGGGCCGAAGGCTGCGAACCGCTTCTCTTGATCTCCATGAGGTCTTCTCCTTGGCGAACCGGACGACCCGCCGCCCGTTCTGTTGCTGTGCACAATCTAGCGATGGCCGCCGCCAACAATTAGATGGTATAAACGGCATGGACCTATGAGAGAGATTCATGAATGCTGCGCGAGAACATCAATGACCTGATCGCCTTCGCGGCGGTGGCGCGCGAGCGCAGCTTCACAAGGGCCGCCGCCCAGCTCGGCGTTTCGCAATCGGCGCTCAGCCACACCATGCGGGCGCTCGAAGCACGGCTTGGCGTGCGCCTGCTCACCCGCACCACGCGCAGCGTCTCCCCGACCGAGGCCGGCGAGCGGCTGCTTGCCACCCTCGTCCCGCACTTCGAGCAGTTGGAAACCGAGCTCACCGCCTTGAGCGACGTGAGGGACAAACCCGCAGGCACGGTGCGCATCACCACTGCCGAGCACGCGGCAGAGACCGTGCTCTGGCCGAAGCTCGAAAAGCTTCTGCCCGATTATCCCGATATCAAGGTCGAGATCGTCATCGACTACGGCCTCACCGATATCGTCGCCGAACGCTACGACGCCGGTGTCCGGCTTGGCGAGCAGGTCGCCAAGGACATGATCGCCGTGCGCATCGGGCCGGACATGCGCATGGCGGTCGTCGGCGCGCCCAGCTATTTCGAAAAGCATCCGAAGCCCGTCGTCCCTCAGGACCTGACCCAGCACCGCTGCATCAACCTGAGGCTTCCGACCTACGGCGGCATCTATGCCTGGGAGTTCGAAAAGGACGGCCGCGAGCTAAAAGTCCGCGTCGACGGACAGCTCGTCTTCAGCCGGCTGGCGCATCGGCTTACCGCCTGCCTCGCCGGCTTCGGCCTTGCCTTCGTCCCGGAGGAATCGGCCCTCACCCACATCGCCGAAGGTCGCCTCATCCGCGTGCTCGAAGACTGGTGCGACCCGTTCCCCGGCTACCACCTCTATTACCCCAGCCGCCGCCAGTCCTCACCGGCCTTTGCTGTGCTGGTGGAGGCGCTGCGGTATCGGGGGTAATGGCGGCAAGACCGGCTCCTCCGCACGACCCGCAATTGCTGTTGAAAACCCGGGGTTGCGCCCCACATCTCTCCAGCTAAAAAAATGTTTGAGCCGGTGTCGGAATCGTCGATCGGCATTCGTCCTTAGTCCGTAGACACAAAATCCATTCCCAAGGAGCATTTCATGCGCATGATTTTCGTAAACCTGCCGGTCAAGGATCTGAAGGCCTCGCGCGCGTTCTTCGCTGCCCTCGGCTTCACCTTCAACGAGCAGTTCTCCGATGACACCGCCGCCTGCACGGTGATCTCGGACAATATCTTCGTCATGCTTTTGACCGAGCCGAAGTTCCGTGACTTCATCACCGGCGAGATCAGCGACGCCCGGAAGGGAACCGAAGTCATCACCGCCCTTTCGGCCGGGAGCCGCGCCGAAGTCGACGACATGCTCGCCAAGGCGCTCGCCGCTGGCGCCAAGCCCTGGAAGCCGGCGATCGACTACGGCTTCATGTACGGCATCTCCTTCCAGGACCTCGACGGCCACGTCTGGGAGTTCATGTGGATGGACCAGGAAGCGGCGCAGCAGCAGGGCTGATGGCCCAATTCAAGAGAACGTTAAGACAATCGGCCCGAGCCTTCCCAAGCCCGGGCCGATTGCTTTGTGTCGATAGCCAACCATGCCCTGCTGCTAGGGGCCGAGGCGCGCCACCAACTCCGCGATGAGCGGATCGGTAAGGTCGGCAATCGGGTCATCGCTCCCGTCTTCTGCCCGGTGGTACTCCCCGGCATCGAACGCTTCATAAACGACGTAAAAAGGCTCAGGCAGCGCATTGCGGCCGGCTGTGAAGCCCGCCTGCACCGCGCGCCAGAGATCGTTCATGACGCCGTCGCAGAAGCTATAGGTCAGCGCGCCGTGATGGTATTTCCTTGCGATTTCGACAGCAGCGGCGTTGTAGAACTCCCAGTTGTCCAAAGCGCCTGCCCACCGAACCACATCATCATGTGTGATGCGGCCTTCCGGCCCCTTGGCCAGAACGAACTCTAGGAAGTCAGACATCTCTCTGCTTTCCCCCCGAACACCAAGAAAGCCCCTACCCGCCGATCAGCGCCAGCCACTCGTCCTCGTCCATGGTCTCGACGCCGAGTTCGCGGGCCTTGTCGAGCTTGGAGCCGGCACCCGGACCCGCAACGACGATATCGGTCTTCTTCGACACGGAGCCTGCCACCTTGGCGCCGAGGCTTTCCGCCTTGGCCTTGGCCTCGTCGCGCGTCATCTTTTCGAGCGAACCGGTGAAGACCACCGTCTTGCCGGCGACCGGGCTGTCGCTTGCAACCGGTGCTTCCGCCGCCTCCGGCGTCACCTCGGACAGCAGACGCGTGACCACTTCGAGGTTACGCGGCTCCTTGTAGAACTCAACGATGGCGCGGGCGACAACCTCGCCGATGCCGTCGATGCTGTTGAGTTCGTTCCAGGCGTCGCCCGAAAAGGCCGACGCTTCGCCCATCGCCGTGCCAAAGTGCTCGTAGCTGCCATAGGAGCGTGCAAGCAGCTTCGCCGTCGTCTCGCCCACATGGCGGATGCCGAGCGCATAGATGAAGCGATGAAGTGCGATCGAGCGGCGCGTGTTGATCGCCTCATAGAGCTTGCGCACGCTGACCCGGCCGAAGCCGTCGATGTTTTCGAGCTTGGTCAGCGACGTCTCCTGCCGCTTCTCCAGCGTGAAGATATCGGGCGCCGTGCGGATCATGAGCGTCGGGTCTTCGCTTTCGAAGAAGAACTCGATCTGCTTCGAACCGAGGCCCTCGATGTCGTAGGCGTTGCGCGAGACGAAATGCTTCAAGTGCTCGACGGCCTGGGCCCGGCAGACGAAACCGCCGGTGCAGCGGCGCACCGCATCCACCTTGCCGGTCTTCTCGTTGATGTCGCGCACCGCATGGCTGCCGCAGACCGGGCATGTGGTCGGGAAGCGGTAGGGTTCGGCCCCTTCCTTGCGCTCGTCCATAACCACATCGACGATCTGGGGAATGACGTCGCCGGCGCGCTGGACGATCACCATGTCGCCGATGCGGATATCGCGGCCCTCGCGAATCGGCTCGCCGGAATTGCCGAGGCCCTTGATGTAGTCCTCGTTGTGCAGCGTCGCGTTGGTGACGACGACGCCGCCGACGGTGATCGGCTCCAGCCGCGCCACCGGCGTCAGTGCGCCGGTGCGGCCCACCTGGATGTCGATCGCCGTCAGCCGGGTGAAGGCCTGCTCGGCCGGGAACTTGTGCGCCGTCGCCCAGCGCGGCGAACGCGAGCGGAAGCCGAGGCGCGCCTGCAGGTCGAGCCGGTCGACCTTGTAGACGACGCCGTCGATATCGTAGTCGAGATCCGGCCGTTCGCGCTCTATGTGGTGATAGTGCTCCAAGAGCGCGTCGGCAGACGTCAGCCGCTGCATCAGCGGGTTGACCGGGAAGCCCCAGGACTTGAACACTTCGACCATGCCCATCTGCGTGTCGGCCGGCATCGCCGAGATCTCGCCCCAGGCATAGGCGAAGAACCGCAGCTTGCGGCTCGCCGTCACCTTGGCGTCGAGCTGGCGGAGCGACCCTGAGGCGGTGTTGCGCGGGTTGACGTAGAGCGGCTTGCCCTGCGCCGCCATTTCGGCGTTGAGCGCGGCAAAGTCGGATTTCGCCATGTAGATTTCGCCGCGCACCTCGACCACATCGGGCGCGCCCGCCGGCAGCGTCTGCGGGATCATGCCGATGGTGCGGATGTTGGCAGTGACGTTTTCGCCGGTCGTGCCGTCGCCGCGCGTGGCAGCCGTCAGCAGCCGGCGGTTCTCGTAGCGCAGCGACATCGACAGACCGTCGATCTTCGGCTCCGCGGTAAAGGCGATCGAATTGTCCGGAAGCTGCCCGAGGAAGCGATAGACCGATGCGACGAAATCGCGGGCGTCCTCGTCTGAGAACGTGTTGTCGAGCGACAGCATCGGCCGGGCGTGGACGACCGGCTGGAAGGTGACGGAGGGTGCCGCCCCCACCTTCCTTGACGGGCTGTCCTCGCGGATGAGCGCCGGAAACTGCGCCTCGATCGCGTCGTTGCGCCGCTTCAGCGCATCATAGTCCGCATCCGAAATCTCCGGTGCGTCCTGGCCGTGATAGAGCGCATCGTGGCGGGCAAGCTCGGCGGCGAGAAACGCCAGCTCCGCGGCCGCTTCCGATTCGTTGAGATTCTCGACGGGTTTCAGTTCATTGGACATGCGCGACGACTCCGGATTCGGAGTCGTTTTGTAGAGCAACTATCGCGAAAGAAAAGAGAGAGCTTAGCCGTTGCCGGCGAGCAGGCGCGCCGCTGCGGCCCTCGCCTCTTCGGTAATCGAGGCGCCGGCGAGCATGCGGGCGATTTCCTCGGTGCGCGCCTTGTCGTCCATGCGGGCGACGCGGGTTGCGATCGTCTCGGCCTTCTCGGCCGAGGGACCCTTGGAGATCAGGAGATGCGTTGCGGCCCGCGCCGCCACCTGCGGCGCGTGCGTGACGGAAAGCACCTGGACGGTGCCGGAAAGCCGCTTCAGCCGCTGGCCGATGGCATCCGCCACGGCACCACCGACACCGGTGTCGATTTCGTCGAAGACGAGAGTCGGCGCCGAGCCGCGATCAGCAAGCGCCACCTTCAGCGCCAAGAGAAAGCGCGAGAGCTCGCCGCCCGAGGCGACCTTCATGATCGGCCCCGGCCGCGTGCCGGGATTGGTCTGGACATGAAATTCGACGAGATCGATGCCGTCGGCCGTTGCCTGCGTCGCATCGCTTTGAACTTCCACCATGAAGCGTGCACGTTCGAGCTTCAGCGCTGGCAATTCGTCCATGACGGCGGCGGAGAGTGCCGACGCCGTGCGCTGCCGCTTTTCCGAGAGCGAGCGCGCCGACGCGTCGAAGGCTGCCTTGGCAACACCGACCTGGCCTTCGAGCTGCTTCAGTCTTTCCTCGCCGGCATCGAGATCGGCAAGATCGGAGATCATGCGCACGGCGAGCGCCGGAAGCTCGGCGACCGGGACGGAATATTTGCGGCTGGCACCACGAAGCGCAAACAGCCGTTCTTCCACCCGCTCCAGCTCCTTCGGGTCGAACTCGGTGTTGCGCAGCGCCCGCTCGACCGCCATCTGCGCGTCCGAGAGCTGGTTCAGCGCCCCGTCGAGAAGCTCGACGGTTTCCTCCAGCAAACCCGGCGCCTCATGGCTCTTGCGCTCGAGCCGGCGCACAAGCGAGGCGATCAGCGGAACCGGCGAACCATTGCCATTCAGGAATTCGGAGGCTTCGTTGATGTCGCCGGCGATGCGCTCGGACTTCATCATTCGCGCCCGCTTCTCGGCTAGCTCGTCCTCTTCGCCGTCGCGCGGGCTGAGCTTTTCCAGTTCCTCGACCGAAGAACGCAGGAAATCCGCCTCACGCGCGGCAGCCTCGACGCGTTCGCGGTGTTTCTTCAGACCGCGCTCGGCGTCCTTCCAGGCGCGATAGAGATTGCCGACATGTTGCGCCTCGTCGGAGGTGCCGCCGAAGGCGTCGAGCAAGGTGCGGTGCGCGTCGATGTCGACAAGCGCGCGATCGTCGTGCTGCCCGTGAATTTCGACGAGCGTCTGCCCGAGCTGGCGCATCAGCTGGACGCTGATCGGCTGGTCGTTGACATAGGCCTTGGTGCGGCCGTCAGCGGATTGCACGCGGCGGAAGATCAGGTCGCCATCATCGTCGATGCCGTTTTCGTGCAGCATCAGCCGCGCCGAATGACCGACGGGCACGTCGAAGACCGCCGTCACCTGCCCCTTGTCGGAGCCATGGCGCACCAGCGAGCCGTCGCCACGGCCGCCAAGGGCCAGCGACAGGCTGTCGAGCAGGATGGACTTACCGGCGCCGGTTTCACCGGTCAGCACCGAGAGCCCGGCGTCGAAAGCCAGATCAAGCCGTTCAATCAGGACGATATCGCGGATCGAAAGCTGGGCGAGCATCCGGGTTCGTATCTTCCTTGACGGGCGCTGATAAGGATCAGGCGCCGATGAGGTTCTTGGCAGCGCGCGATATCCAGGAGTTGCCGCTTTCACGCGGCTCCAGGCCGCCAGACTGCAGCAGCTTGAAGGAATCGGAGTACCACTGGCTGTCCGGATAGTTGTGGCCGAGAACGGCAGCAGCGGTCTGCGCCTCCTGGGTCACGCCCATCGCGTAATAGGCCTCGGTGAGGCGCGCCAGCGCTTCCTCCACCTGGTTGGTGTTCGGATACTGCTCGATGACGACGCGGAAGCGCGATACGGCCGCGAGATATTCCTTGCGCTCGAGATAGTAGCGACCGACCTGCATTTCCTTGCCGGCGAGCTGGTCGCGGGCAAAGCGGATCTTCGACTTGGCGTCGTCGACATATTCGGAGTCCGGATAGCGATCGACGACGGCCTGCATGGCCTCGATCGCTCTCATCGCCGGCTTCTGGTCCTGCGTCACCGCGGGGATCTGCTTGGTATAGGCCAGCCCCTGGATGTACTGCGCATAGGCCGCGTCTTCCGACTGCGGATAGAGATTGAGGTAACGACCGGTGGCGTTGATCGCCTCCTGGTACTGCCCGTTTCGGTAGGAAACGAAGGCGTTCATCACCAGCGCCTTGCGGGCATATTCCGAGAACGGATGCTGGCGGTCGAGCGCTTCGAACTTGCGCGACGCTTCCGTCGTCTTGCCGGCGTTGAGGTTGGCAAGGCCCTGATTGTAGAGCACTTCCGGCGGATCCGTCTCCGCCGTCAACTTGGTGATGTCGATATCGGGATCGTTCTGGCAGGCGGTAATCAGGGCGCTGCCGGCAATGGCCGCGACGATCACGGCGGCGACGCGCGCTGACTTTCTCAGATCAACAGAAACTGCAAGAACCATCGGATATTCCCGTTCCACGCTGCGGGCTTGGACCCCGCCAGACATGCGCTTTTAGAGCAAGTTACCTTGAGACCGCAACGTCATGATCGGTGATTCATGCAAATTTGTGGCGGCCCTATCATGAAAATGCCGGCCTTTCGGCCGGCGACTGGAGGAGATGATGACTTTTTTTGTTTATGCGGACCAGGGCGCAAAGCCCGGAACTGCAACTGCAACCATGTCGCGGGCGCGGGTGCGCTGACGCGGGGTCGCCGTTTCGACGACTTCGTAGGCCGTCGGATCGCTGAGAAGCGCCTTCAGTGCGTTGGCGTTCATCTTGTGACCGCCGCGGTAGGAACGGTAGCAGCCGATGAACGGCGCGCCGGCGAGCGAGAGATCGCCGACCGCATCGAGCGTCTTGTGACGAACGAACTCGTCCGTGTAGCGCAGGCCCTCGACGTTGATGACGGTGTTGTCGTCGGAGATGACGACCGAGTTTTCGAGCGAGGAGCCGAGCGCAAAGCCGGCAGCCCAGAGCCGCTCGACATCACGCATGAAGCCGAAGGTGCGGGCGCGCGACAGTTCGCGCTTGAAGACGGACGGCGTCATGTCGCCCTTCCAGGACTGGCGACCGATCAGCGGGCAATCGAAGTCGATCTCGACCTCGAAGCGCATGCCGTCATAGGGCGTGAACTCCGACCAGGACGCGCCCGATTCGATGCGCACCGGCTTGACGATGCGGATGTAGCGACGCTTGACTGCAAGGGCGCGAACGCCCACCTGCTCGATCGCGTCGATGAAGGGTTCGGAGCTGCCGTCCATGATCGGCATTTCGGCGCCGTGAACTTCGACCGTCAGGTTGTCGAGGCCGAGCGCATAGATCGCGGCCATCACATGTTCGATCGTGGCAATCGACGTCGCCGGCGACATGCCGAGAACGGTGCAGAGATCGGTGTTGCCGACCTGCGAGGAAACCGCCTTGTATTCGCTGAGCCGGCCATTGGCGAGAACGCGCTGGAACACGATGCCCGCATCGGCTTCCGCCGGATGGAAGGTGATCGACACTTCTGCACCCGAGTGAACGCCATTTCCCTTCAGCGTTACCGGGCTTGCAATCGTCGTCTGAAACCCGAGCAATTCGATTCCCATTCTCGTCACTTTCAATACCTGTGGCCGATGGCCAAAACCTGCTGGCGGACGCAGCGAACTTCAGGGCACAAACAAGGCGCCCGAGAGTCTCGGAGCAAAATCCGATCCTCTGCGTTTCGAACAGACAGCGCTTGATCGAATCGCATGCGTCCCCAATTCCGAGTCTGAAAATAGGAGTTTGGAGGCACCATTCCAAATCACTGTTCGTTTCGCTTTGTTACGTATTTGCGACGGTCCGCAACATCGAATCAAACATCTGAAATGATGAAGAAAATGCAAAAATGCCCGGGCAGTTGCCCGGGCATTCGGCAAGGTGAAGGAACGGGCCTTCCAATCAGTTCGACTGACGGCGCAGGAACGCCGGGATTTCGAGCTGATCATCTTCTTGCGGGCGCGTCTGCTGCGAAACGCGACCGTGATCGTCAAGCTGGCCGCGACGCGGCGCATAGAGGCTCGCTTCCGGCGAGAGCGGCCGGCGCTGCTGGGAAGCAGCGGTCGGTGCGGAAGCCGTCATGTCGGCGGCCGCTGGGGTCTGTTCGCGCTCACGCAGGCCAAGCGAGCTGGTGATGCGGTTGAGGAGACCCATCGGGCCACGCTCTTCCGCGATCGGGGCTGCCGGCTGGGCGCGGCGGTCCATCTCGGCCTTCACAACTGGCGGAAAGTCTTCGACCTTCGGCATACGAACCTGTTCCGGCTGCTGGCGCATGACCGGAGCAACGGGCTCCTGGCGCATCACCGGCTGCGGCTGAGGCTGGGCCTGAACCGGCTGCATCTGCGGCTGCGGCTGGCGCATGACCGGAGCGGCCTCTACCGGTGCTGCACCGGCGAAAAGCTTGCTCTGGGGACGGAAGTTCTCTTCATGCGCTTGCTGAGCCGGAGCCTGGACCTGTGCCTGGGCGGCGCGGGTCGCGATATCGAGCTCGCGCTCCATTTCGGCTTCGCGGATCGCAGCCGCGATGTGATCGACAGACGGCTGCTGCTGAACCGGCTGCACCGGCTGGGCGACGGGCTGCTGCATTACCGGCTGATGAACCGGGGCCGGCTGGTGCTGGGCAACCGGCTGCGGCTGCTGGGCAGGAATGGCGGCCGACGGACGGACGACCGGTTTGGCTGCTACCGGACGAAAGTCAGCGGAACGACCCGCCACCTCCGCGGCCGTACGGTCGATGCCGGTGGCGACGACCGAGACGCGGATCAGGCCTTCGAGTTCTTCGTCGAACGTCGCGCCGAGGATGATGTTGGCATCCGGGTCGACTTCTTCGCGAATACGGGTTGCGGCTTCGTCGAGTTCGAACAGCGTCAGGTCGCGGCCACCGGTGATCGAGATCAGGAGGCCCTGGGCGCCCTTCATCGAGGTCTCGTCGAGCAGCGGGTTGGCGATCGCGGCTTCGGCAGCGGCCAGTGCGCGGCCTTCGCCCGAAGCTTCGCCGGTGCCCATCATGGCGCGACCCATTTCACGCATCACCGAGCGGACGTCGGCGAAGTCGAGGTTGATGAGGCCTTCCTTGACCATGAGGTCGGTGATGCAGGCAACGCCCGAATAGAGAACCTGGTCGGCCATCGCGAAGGCGTCCGCAAAGGTCGTGCGGTCGTTGGCGATGCGGAAGAGGTTCTGGTTCGGGATGACGATCAGGGTGTCGACCGACTTCTGCAGTTCGGCAATGCCCTGGTCGGCGAGGCGCATACGGCGCGCGCCTTCGAAATGGAACGGCTTGGTGACGACGCCGACCGTCAGGATGCCCTTGTTGCGGGCGGCCTGGGCAACGATCGGGGCTGCACCCGTGCCGGTGCCGCCGCCCATGCCGGCGGTGACGAAGCACATGTGGGTGCCGTTCAGGTGGTCGATGATCTCATCGATGCACTCTTCGGCGGCCGCGCGGCCGACTTCCGGCTGCGAACCGGCGCCGAGACCTTCGGTGACGGCGACGCCCATCTGGATGATGCGCTCGGCCTTGGTCATGGTCAGTGCCTGGGCATCGGTGTTGGCGACGACGAAATCGACGCCCTGGAGGCCTGCAGTGATCATGTTGTTGACGGCGTTGCCACCGCCACCACCCACGCCAAAGACGGTGATGCGCGGCTTCAGCTCCGTGATATCCGGCTTCTGCAAGTTGATAGTCATTGTACCCGTTCCTTCTGTTTTCTGGCCGCCTTGCCGAGCCGGCCAAATCTCTCAAAGTCCAACATTTCCTTCATCCGACGCCGTCCCTGTCGGCGCCGAACGTCACTCAAAAGCTCTCTTTCAGCCACTGCCCCATGCGGGCGATGCGACCGTTGCCGGCGCCGAGCGCCGAGAACATGCCGCCGTGGGCGGCATGGGTCTCGAGGTCGGCGACCTGCGGATAGATCATCAGGCCGACCGCCGTGGAGAAGGCCGGCCCCTTGGCAGCCGCGGGCAGCCCGGAAACTCCGAGCGGACGGCCGATGCGAACATTGCGGGCGAGGATGCGGCGCGCCGCTTCCGGCAGGCCCGTGAGCTGGCTTGCGCCGCCCGTCAGAACGATGCGCTTGCCGACGATCGGGCTGAAGCCCGAGCGCTGGATGCGGTCGCGGATCAATTCGAGCGTCTCTTCGATGCGGGCGCGCACGATGCGCGAGACGAGCGCGCGCGGCACATGCGTCGGCTGATCGCGGTCGTCCTCGCCGATCGGCGGAACCGAGACGATGTCGCGTTCGTCGGCGCTGTTGGGCAGTGCCGAACCGTGCACGACCTTCAGCCGCTCGGCGTCTTCGATGCGGGTCGAAAGACCGCGCGCCAGGTCCGTCGTCACGTGGTGGCCGCCGAGGCTGACAGCGTCCGCATGAACGAGCTTGCCTTCGGCAAAGACCGAGATCGTCGTCGTGCCGCCGCCCATGTCGATCGCGGCACAGCCGAGCTCGACTTCGTCGTCGACGAGCGCTGCAAGACCGCTAGCATAGGGGGTCGCCACCATGCCCTCGACCGAGAGGTGAGCGCGGTTGACGCAGAGTTCCAGATTCTTGAGCGCTGCACGCTCGGCCGTCAGCACATGCATGTCGACGCCGAGAACGTCGCCGAACATGGCGAGCGGATCACGGATGCCGCGCTCACCATCGAGCGAGAAGCCCGTGGGCAGCGAGTGCAGGATGGCGCGGTCGGAGCGCAGCGACTGCTGGCCGGCGGCCGACAGAACCTTGCGCAGATCGTTGGCGTCGACTTCCTGGCCGCCGAGATCGATCGTCGCGGTGTAGACGTCGCTCTGCAGCCGGCCGGCCGAAACGTTGACGATCATGCTGTCGATGGTAAGCCCGGCCATACGCTCGGCCGCGTCGACCGCGAGCCGCACGACGCTTTCGACCGCATCGAGATCGGCGACGACGCCGTTCTTGACGCCCCGCGACTTCTGATGGCCGATGCCGATGATTTCGACGTTGTGGGTGCGGTTCGGCAGGATCTGGCTCTCGGCGCGCGGCGTCAGCCGGCCGATCATGCAGACCACCTTGGTCGAACCGATATCCAGCACCGAGACAACGTGAGACCGCTTCGAAGAAAGCGGCTTCAGGCGCGGCAAGCCAAAGCTGGAGGAACCGAACAAACTCATATCCGCCCCTCTTTCTTCTTTTCGGTCTCCTGCGCCTTCAGCATTTTGTCCCTCGCCTTCAAGGCAACTTCGCGCCGGGTGACTGCACCCGGAGTCAACTGAACTGTGGTTCGATCCTGCAGCCTCAGATCCACGGCCGCGATGTCGCGCTCCAGGAGCTGGTGCTGGCTTTCCATGTCGGAGAGCACTTGCATCGCCTGGGCGACGTCGTGCTCCGGCAACTTGACGATGATGCCGTTATCGAGGCGCAGGTCCCAACGGCGACCGGCGACGCGAACGAAGGCCCTCACCCGCGAGCGGATCTCCGGCCAGCGGGAAAACTCGTCGTAGAAATCGGCGGCCGCCGTTTCGGCATCGCGGCCAACGAACAGCGGCAGCGCCGCAAACTTGTTGTCGCGCAGCGGCGCAATCACGCTGCCGCTTCTTTCGATCAGCGAAAGATCGGAGCCGTGCTGCCAGATGCCAAAGGCCTTGCGCTCGGTAAGGTTGACCTCGATCGTGCCGGGATAGACCTTGCGCACCGTCACGCCCTGAACCCAGGGCATTTCCGCGATCAGCTTGCGGGCCTCGGCGATATCGAGCGCCACCAGCGACGTCGTGCCGTCCAGGCCGAGCTGCTGGAGGATGTCGATCTCCGAGGTCTGGTCGTTGCCGGAAACCTTGACGTCTTCGATCGCAAATCCCGCGGCGGTGGTCGAAGCTTGCGCGAAGTTCTGCGTATGACCGCCGAGCGACATGCCGTAGAAGCCCGTCGCAGCAAAAAAGGCGAGCGCCGAGATCGTGCCGGTATGGGCCGGAAAGCGAACGCGGCCAGCACCAAGACTGACGAAGAAGCGCACGACACGACGGAGCGGACGCGGCAGCACACGGCCGCCGTCCACATCGACGGCTGCAGCGCCATCGAGGTGACGAACCCTCTTGCCCCTTCTGCCCCTCAACGCAAACACGACGCTTCCTCCACCATCCAACTCAAAAACCCACCGAAACTATAGCCGGCATGCGCGGCCATCTCGGGCACCAGGGAGGTTGGCGTCATGCCGGGCTGGGTGTTGATTTCCAGCCAGATCAGCTCGCCCTCACCGGAGGAACTGTCATCGAAACGAAAGTCGGATCGGCTGACGCCCCGGCAACCGATTGCCTGATGCGCCTTCAGAGCGAGTGTTTGTATTTTTTGGTAAATATTTGGTGAAATCTGTGCCGGAATGACGTGGCGAGAACCACCTTTTACGTACTTGGAGTCATAATCGTAGAAGGCATGGCCCTGCGGGATGATTTCGGTCACGCCAAGGGCCTTGTCGCCCATGACGCCACAGGTCAATTCGCGGCCAGCGACATAACGCTCGACCATGATTCGGTCGCCGTAGCGCCATTCGCTCGAGGTCACCACCTGCGGCGGATGCGACTGATCTTCCTTGACGATGACGACGCCGAAGCTCGAGCCCTCGCGGACCGGCTTGACGACATAGGGCGGCTTCATCGGGTGCTTCGGACCGAAGGCATGGCGATCCATCACCTGCGCGTCGGCAACCGGAATGCCGGAGGCGGCCGCAACGTGCTTGGCCTGCGCCTTGTCCATGGCGAGCGCCGAGGCGAGTACGCCGGAATGGGTGTAGGGAATTTCCAGATATTCGAGGATGCCCTGGATCGTGCCGTCCTCGCCGAACGGACCGTGAAGAGCATTGAAGGCGACGTCCGGCCGGAGTGCCGCGAGCACCTCGGCAACGTTGCGATCGACGTCGATTCGGGTGACGCGGTAGCCGGCAGCCTCAAGGGCATCCGCGCAGGCAGCCCCGGACGACAGGCTAACCGGTCGCTCCGAAGAAAATCCGCCCATCAGGACAGCCACATGCTTGCCGCTCATTCAAACCCCCAAACAATACGCCACTATCGCAAGGTTTCCTTGCGTCTGGCTGATTCCGGTCCCCGCGAGTCACCGGTGCCATTGGGTCACTAGAACGGCATTATGGTTAACGAACCGTTTACTTTCGTTAACCTTAGTCGGGAAACGAAACACGCGCCGTGCGTGCACGCGCGTAGTCGACAGGGCATTTTGGCGGGAGATCAAAGGGTTGCGGAGCAATCCTGAATCGAATGCGTAACAAGCGAAAAAAATGAAAAACCCGCCGCAAACGAGGCGGCGGGCTCCAATCTGACGATGCGATGAGGGATTAGTCGTCGTCGCCGACGATCTTCCAGACGATGCCGGCGATTGCCGCGCCGACGATCGGCGCCACCCAGAACAGCCATAGCTGTGCCAGCGCCCAATCGCCGACGAAGAGCGCCTGCCCCGTCGAGCGGGCCGGGTTGACCGAAGTGTTCGTCACCGGGATCGAGACCAGGTGAATAAGGGTGAGCGCCAGGCCGATGGCGATCGGCGCGAAGCCGGCCGGCACGCGGCCATGGGTGGAGCCGAGAATGATGAACAGGAAGAAGAAGGTCAGCATCACCTCGGCGACGAGCGCTGATGTCAGCGAATAGCCGCCCGGCGAATGTTCGCCATAGCCATTGGCGGCAAAACCGCCGAGCTGGAAACCGGCCTTGCCGCTGGCGATCAGATAGAGCACGCCGGCAGCGGCGATCGCGCCCAGCACCTGGGAGACAACGTAGCCGACGAGCTTGTGGGACGGAAACTTGCCGGCGACCATCAGCCCAACCGAAACGGCCGGATTGAAGTGTCCACCGGAGATGCCGCCGACCGCATAGGCCATGGTGAGTACGGTGAGACCAAAAGCAAAAGAAACGCCGAGCAGGCCGATGCCGACCTCAGGAAAGGCAGCCGCCAGCACCGCGCTGCCGCAACCGCCGAAAACGAGCCAGAATGTACCCAGAAATTCCGCAGAAAGCCTTTTGAACATGCATTCGCTCCTGAAAAACGAAGCCGATCGCTTCAAGTGCCCAGAGTTTGCCACAATTTGATTCCGGTCAAGATGGGTTGTGAGGCGATGTCAAACGCGCGCAAAAGGTGAAATCGACCAAGCGCAGCTCAATATATTGCCCAAGGAACAGGCAGACCCAACCTCAGCCGCAGAGAGCCATGCACCAGCGGAATAATGCTGCGCATGACGCCGATATCGTTCGCATTTCTTACGGTTTCCGGGTTTCGCCATGCCGAAACTTGCGTTAATAGCCCTCAACCGCCTCCCAAGACGGTATGAAATCCATATCAGGAACCATCATAATGACAGACGCGACAACCTCCCTGTCGCCGAAGGACAATGCGTCGAAGCACGCGGCAGTGAACTCCCCTGCCCGGGTGCTGTTCGCAAGCCTCGTCGGCACGACCATCGAATTCTTCGACTTCTACGTTTACGCCACCGCCGCAGTGCTGGTCTTTCCGCACCTGTTCTTCCCGACCGCCGACCCGACCTCGGCAATGCTGCAGTCCTTCGCGACCTTCTCGATTGCCTTCTTCGCCCGCCCCTTCGGCGCCGTCATCTTCGGCCATTTCGGCGACAAGGTCGGCCGCAAGGCGACGCTCGTGGCGGCACTGATGACCATGGGCATATCTACCGTCGTGATCGGCCTTTTGCCGACCTATGCGACGATCGGCGTCGCAGCGCCCCTGCTCTTGGCCCTTTGCCGTTTCGGCCAGGGCCTCGGCCTCGGCGGCGAATGGGGTGGCGCTGTGCTGCTCGCCACCGAAAACGCGCCCGAGGGCAAGCGCAGCTGGTACGCCATGTTCCCGCAGCTCGGCGCACCGATCGGTTTCATCCTGTCGGCCGGCACCTTCCTGATCCTCGGCGAAGTCATGAGCAACGAAGCCTTCCTCGCCTGGGGCTGGCGCGTGCCCTTCATCGCCAGCATCCTGCTGGTCGCCGTCGGCCTCTATGTCCGGCTGAAGATCACCGAGACGCCGGAGTTCCAGAAGGCGGTAGACAAGCACGAGCGCGTGCAGGTTCCGATCGCCGAGATCTTCCGCTTCCACAAGCGCAGCCTGGTGCTCGGCACCTTCGTGGCGCTGGCGACCTTCGTGCTGTTCTATCTGATGACGGTGTTCTCGCTCTCCTGGGGCACGGCAAAGCTCGGCTACTCGCGCGAGCAGTTCCTCGTCGTACAGATGACCGGCGTCGTCTTCTTCGGCCTGATGATCCCGGTCGCCGGCATCCTTTCGGACCGGTTCGGCCGCCGCCTGATCCTGATCGTCACCACCATCGGCATCGGCGTCTTCGGCCTCTTCATGGCACCGCTGCTGGCCGGCGGCATCGGTGGCGCCTTCCTGTTCTCGATCATCGGCCTCGGCCTCATGGGCCTCACCTACGGCCCGATCGGCGCAGCGCTTGCCGCCCCCTTCCCGACCTCGGTGCGCTACACCGGCGCGTCCATGACCTTTAATCTCGCCGGCATCTTCGGCGCGTCTCTGGCGCCCTACATCGCCACCTGGCTCGCCACCAACTACAGCCTGGATTACGTCGGCTACTACCTGCTGGCCGCCGCCGCCATCACGCTGCTTTGCCTCGTGCTGTCGACGGAAGACGAGGTCTCGGCCTGATATCGGACTGGNCGCAGCGGCAACGCTGCGGCTCTCCTTTTTGGCAGGCTTTGTCGGCAAAACCTCCGCCTAGTCTGAACTCGCGCCAATGAAGATGGCTGCACCTTCCTCATGCCGGAAGATAAGCGCGAAGTCCCAAAACACGGGATAGGCCGGATGTCCGCTCCTAAGCCAGAAGGACTCGATCATGGTCGAGCCCTTGACCATCGCATGGATCTGCTCCCCCAAAAGATCGATCAGCGATCTGAATTTTCCGGATTTGAGTACCAGGTCGGACGGACCAGCGCCGGCATCCCCTGCATAGAGCAGAGCGTCCTTCACTGTTGGCCACACGAGCTCAGGCTGAATTTGTTCGATTCCGCCCAGTTCGGCCCCTGTCCCTAGCGCCATCTGCACAAGTGCGTCTGAATCTACCGGATGGACAGGCTGCACCTCGTACAGCCTCAGGAAGACGGAGTAATTCGTCGAGCCCGCATTCAGTGCGGCCGAAATTTGCGCCAGAGTTTCTTGTTCCATAGTCCTTCCAAAAGCGCGGCGATGCCGCTTGCCAGATAAACGAAAGGCCGCAGCGTCGCCGCCACGGCCTCTCCAAAACATCCTCGCAACAGCCTCAGGCGATGCCGCGGCCGAGGAATTCCTTGATCTCGTAGCCCGGCATGAAGGTACCGATGCGCTTGATTTCCCATTCGAGCCGGACGCCCGAATGTTCGAGAACTTGTTGGCGCACCGTTTCTCCAAGGTATTCCAGCTCGTAGCCGGTCGCCTGGCCGGTATTGATCATGAAATTGCAGTGCAGCGGCGACATCTGGGCGCTGCCGACCATGAGCCCCCGGCACCCCGCTTCGTCGATCAATTTCCAGGCGGAATGGCCCTCCGGGTTCTTGAAGGTCGAACCGCCGGTCTTTTCGCGGATCGGTTGGACCGTTTCGCGATGTTGACGCACTGCATCCATGTCGGTGCGGATCTTGTTCTTGTCCTCGGCGTAACCTTCGAACACCGCATGGGTGAAGATCAGATCCTTTGGTGCCGACGAATGGCGATAGGCGTAGCCCATATCGGCATTCGACAGCACATGCTGGTTGCCCTGGCGGTCGACGGCATGGACTTCGACGACACGCTCACGGGTCTCCGTGCCGTTGGCGCCGGCGTTCATGCGCAGTGCGCCGCCGAGCGAGCCGGGGATGCCGTAGAAGAAGTAGAATCCGCCGATGCCGTGATCGAGCGCCATGGCCGCGATGTTCTTGTCCGGGCAGATGGCGCCGGCCTTGATGCGATTTTCGCCGACGAGCTCGAGATCGCCGAAGCCCTTGGCCGAGAGGCGGATGACAACGCCGGGAATGCCGCCGTCGCGCACGAGCAGGTTCGAGCCGACACCGACCACCATGACCGGCACTTCGGCCGGAACCAGCTTCAGGAAGGTGACGAGATCATCCGTGTCGTGCGGCTGGAACATCAGCTCGGCAAGGCCGCCGGCGCGGAACCAGGTGACGCGATCCATCGGCGCGTCGGGCGTGATGCGGCCGCGCACAGCGCTGACACCGCTTCCGAGCGATTCCAGTAGTTTCTGACCGTTGACCTGTTTCATGCTCAAATTCCTGAAATATCCGCGAGTTCCTTAGGCAGGGCAGCCGCCCAGTAGGTGATGCTGCCAGCCCCCAAGAGAACCACAAAATCGCCGGGCTGTGCAATCTTGCTGACAACCGGGGCAATCGCTTCCGGACCGGAGACGTAACGGGCGTCGCGATGGCCGCCGGCCTTGATGCGATCCACCAGCTCCTCGGCCGTCGCGCCCGGTATCGCTTCTTCGCCGGCCGCATAGACCGGCGCGATCAGGATCGTGTCGGCATCGTTGAAGCAGGCGGAGAATTCCTGGAACAGGCTCGAAAGGCGCGAGTAGCGATGCGGCTGGTGCACGGCGATGATTCGCCCCTGGCAGGCCTCGCGCGCGGCCCTTAAGACCGCCTTGATCTCGACCGGATGGTGGCCGTAGTCGTCATAGACGCGCACGCCGTTCCATTCGCCGGTCAGCGTGAAGCGGCGCTTGACGCCGCTGAAAGAGGCAAGCCCCCTGGCGATCGCTTCCGGGCTGATGCCGAGGCGCTGCGCAACCGCAATCGCCGCAGTCGCGTTCGATACGTTGTGGCGCCCGGGCATCGGCAGGCGCAGATCCTTCATCGGGATCACCTGACCGGTGCGGCGACGGCGGATCTCGATGTCGAAGATCGAGGTGCCGTTCTCCATGCGGATGTTGTGGAAACGCACGTCGGCCTGCGGGTTCTCGCCGTAGGTCACGACCTTGCGGTCCTCGATATTGCCGACCATGGTCTGCACTTCCGGATGATCGAGGCAGAGCACGCCGAAACCGTAGAACGGCACGTTCTCGACGAACTGTCGGAAGGCGGCGCGCACCGCGTCGAAATTGCCGTAGTGGTCGAGATGTTCGGGGTCGACATTGGTGACGACGGCCACATCGGCCGGCAGCTTCAGGAAAGTGCCATCGGATTCGTCGGCCTCCACCACCATCCACTCGCCCTCGCCCATGCGGGCATTGGTGCCATAGGCATTGATGATGCCGCCGTTGATGACCGTCGGGTCGAGATTGCCGGCTTCGAGCAGCGCCGCAACCATGGAAGTCGTCGTCGTCTTGCCATGCGTACCGCCGATCGCGATCGCGTTGCGGAAGCGCATGAGCTCGGCGAGCATTTCGGCGCGACGCACGACGGGAAGGAATTTCTCGCGGGCGACGATCAGTTCCGGATTGTCCTTCTTGATCGCGGTCGAAACGACGATCACTTCGGCGTCGCCGAGATTTTCGGCCTTGTGGCCGACGAAGACCTCGATGCCCTTGGCGCGCAAGCGCTGCACATTGGCGCTGTCGGCCTGGTCGGAACCCTGCACGCGGTGGCCGAGATTGTGAAGGACCTCGGCGATGCCGCTCATGCCGATGCCGCCGATACCGATGAAATGGACCAGCCCGATGGTTTTCGGCATTTTCATGAGCGTGTTTCCCTGAATTTCTCGACTGTCAAACCGCTGGCAATAGCCTCTACGAGGGATGCAAGCAAGCTTGCTGCGTCCGGCTTGCCGGTTTCCCGGGCGTTTGCCGCCATCTGGGCGAGCGATTGCGGGTTGCCGATCGCATCCTTGAGGATGCCTGCAAGGCGGTCGGCCGTGAGTTCACCTTGAGCGATCACCCGCGCGCCACCCTTGGCGGCGAGTGCTGCGGCATTGGCCGCCTGATCGTGGTCGAGCGCATAGGGATAGGGCACCAGGATCGCCGGGCGACCGATGACCGCAAGCTCGGAAACCGTCGAGGCGCCGGAGCGGCAGATGACGAGTTGCGCACCGGCGATGCGCTCGGCCATGTCGGTGAAGAACGGCGAAACCTCGGCCGGTACGCCAAGCTTCTCGTAAGTGGCGATCACGCCGTCCCTGTCTTCCGGGCGCGCCTGCTGGGTGACCTGGAACCGCTGACGAACGTCGTCCTCGAGCCGGCAGATCGCCTGCGGGACTGCCTTGGAGAAATATTGCGCGCCCTGGCTGCCGCCGAAGACGACAAGATGGAACGGCGCGTCGCCGCTGGCGGCGGCATAGGGCGAATTGGCAGCGGCCAGCACGGCCGGGCGCACCGGATTGCCGGTTGTCACGGTCTTCGCAGCAAAGGCGCCCGTACCCTCCGGCAGGAAGCCGCCGGCGATCGCCTTGACGCGCGAAGCCAGTGCCTTGTTGGCCCGGCCCATGACGGCATTCTGCTCGTGGATGATCGACGGCACGCCCATGCCGGTGGCGGCAAGCAGTGGCGGAACGGTCGGATAGCCGCCGAAGCCGACGACAGCCTTGGGCTTCAGCCGCGCGATCAGCTTGCGCGCCGCACGCATGCCGGTCCACAGCGTCCACAGCGACTTCGCAACACTGATCGGGTTCTTCGAGCCGATCGTCGCCGAGGGCACGACATGCACCTCGTCGGCCGGGAACTTGCCGGCATAACGCTCTGCGCGGCTGTCGGTGACGAGATGGACCGAATAGCCATTGGCCTTCAGTTCGTGGGCCAGCGCCTCCGCCGGAAACAGGTGGCCGCCGGTACCGCCGGCGGCGAGCAGGATGATGCCTTTAGTCATGTTTTACTCCGCCGGCACACCAATGCCGGACCGAAACAGGCTGCGCTCCACGGCGCGCTTCTCCGGACGGTGACGAGTCAAAGCCAGGATGAAGCCGGCAGTGACGCAGATCGCCACCATGGACGAGCCACCATAGGAGATCAGCGGCAAGGTCATGCCCTTGGCCGGGAGCAGTTCGAGGTTCACGCCGATGTTGATCATCGACTGGATGCCGATCTGGAGAACCAGGCCGGCAACGGCGAACCGGTTGAAGTCGTTGCGTTCGCGGAAGGCATGGTTGAGGCCGCGCATCACCAGGAAGGCGAAGATCAGCACGATGACCATGCAAAAGACGATGCCGAATTCCTCGGCCGCAACGGAAAAGACGAAGTCGGTATGGCTGTCCGGGATGATGCGCTTGACGATGCCTTCGCCAGGACCCCGGCCGAACCAGTCGCCGCGAATGATCGCCTCGCGTGCGGTATCCATCTGGAAGGTGTCGCCCTCGCCGGTCAGGAACTTGTCGATACGGGCCGCCACGTGCGGCAGCATCGTATAGGCGACGAAGAAACCGCCGAGCGCAGCACCGCCGAGCAGGATGATCCACAGCCAGGGCATGCCGGCCATGAAGAACATGCCGCCCCAGACCGCGGTCGTCAGGATCGTCTGGCCAAGGTCGGGCTGGGCGACGAGAAGCGCTGCGACGATGCCGAAGAGCAGGATGGCAAAGAGATTGCCGGGGATTTCCGGTTGGCGCGCATGTTCGGAGAAGAGCCAGGCGCAGACGACGACAAAGGCCGGCTTCATGAATTCCGAGGGCTGGATCGAGATGCCGGCGATGGAAAGCCAGCGCATCGAGCCCTTCACCTCCTCGCCGATGAAGAGCACCAGCACCATCATCGCGAGCGAGCCGCCGAGAAGCAGGATCGCAGCGCGCCTGACCTGGCGCGGCGAGAGGAACGAGATACCGACCATCACCACCAGTGACGGCAAGAGGAAGAGCGCGTGACGCTTGACGAAGTGGAAGCTGTCGAGGCCGATGCGCTCGGCGACGGCGGGGCTTGCGGCGAAGGACAGCATGAAGCCGACGCCCATCAACAGGATGAAGGTCGCCAGAAAGAACCTGTCGATCGTCCAGAACCAGTCGGCCACGGGGCCACGTTCGGCTCGGCTTACCATCTTGTCAGTCCCCTTCTCCGGCGCCTCTTGCGCCCCACGTCCGAATACCTGCACCCGCTTCCGTTTTCGACCGGTGCCTTCAGCACCAGCCTGACGGTGACGGACTAAATCAGCATCGTCACGCCATCGATCGCGCGCACATGGCCGACAAACGCATCGCCGCGCACCTCGAAGTTCTTATACTGGTCGAAGCTTGCGCAAGCCGGGGATAACATCACCGCCGAAGGGCCGGCTTCGTCCTTGCCTGCCTCTGCGGCCGCATGCGCCACCGCCTGCTCCAGCGTGCCCGAAATTTCGTAAGGAACCGCCTCGCCGAGCGTCGCCGCAAAGGCAGGCGCCGCCTCGCCGATCAGATAGGCCTTGACGATCTTCGGGAAGAAGGGCGCAAGCGTCGTGATGCCCCCTTCCTTCGGTAGACCGCCGGCAATCCAGTAGATGCGCTCATAGCTCGAAAGCGCCGGCGCTGCCGCGTCGGCATTGGTCGCCTTGCTATCGTTGACGAACACGACCGCGCCCTTACGCCCAACCGGCTGCATGCGGTGCTTGAGACCGGGGAAGCTCTTCAGCCCGTCGCGGATCTCCACCGCGCTGACGCCAACTGCGAGGCAGGCGGCAATGGCAGCCGCCGCGTTCTGGGCGTTGTGGCCGCCGCGCAAAGTCTGAATACCGTCGAGATCGACGAACAGGCTGGACGTGCCGCCTTCTGCCTTCAGGATGCGCGAGCCTTCGGCATAAAGACCATTGGCAAGCACATGGCGGCGCGAGATTCGGACCGTCTTCGTGCCCGCGCGCTCCACCCGGTCGGCGATCAGGGCCGAGAAGCTGTCGTCGACGCCGACGGTGGCCGTGCCGCTGCCGGCGACCAGCCGCTCCTTGATGTCGGCGTAGTGCTGCATCGTGCCGTGGCGATCGAGGTGGTCGGGCGTGAGGTTCAGGAGAATGCCGGCGCTCGGGTTGAGAGTCGGCGCCAGATCGATCTGGTAGGACGAGCACTCGACCACGTAGAAGCGGCCGGCCTTGGGCGGATCGAGCGTCAGAACCGCCGTGCCGATATTGCCGCCGAGCTGGGTGTCGCGACCGCTTTCCTTCAGGATATGCGCGATCAGCGCCGTTGTCGTCGACTTGCCGTTGGTGCCGGTAATCGCGATGAACGGGCAATCGGGCGCATGGGCGCGGCGTTCGCGCACGAAGAGCTCGACGTCGCCGATGATCTCGACGCCCGAAGCATGGGCGAGATCCACCGTCCAGTGCGGCTTCGGATGGGTGAGCGGCACGCCCGGCGAAAGCACGAAGGCGGCAAAGCCGGACCACTCGACCGTGCGCAGGTCCGCCGTCGGCACCCCCGCGGCGGAAGCCTTGGCGACGCTGTCCGGGTTGTCGTCCCACGCGGTGACGTCCGCGCCACCCGCGACCAACGCCTGCGCTGTCGCAAGCCCCGAGCCGCCGAGCCCGAAAAGAGCGACCTTCCCACCGCTGAATGTGGTGACCGGGATCATCGTCCGCTCACCGCAGCTTGAGGGTGGAGAGGCCGACCATCGCCAGGATGACGGCGATGATCCAGAAACGGATCACGACCTGGCTTTCCGTCCAGCCCTTCTTTTCGAAGTGGTGGTGGATCGGCGCCATCAGGAAGACGCGGCGGCCGGTGCGCTTGAACCAGAACACCTGGATGATCACCGACAGGGTTTCCATCACGAAGAGGCCGCCGATGATGACCATGACGATCTCATGCTTGACGGCAACGGCAACGGTGCCGATCAGGCCGCCGAGCGCGAGCGACCCGGTGTCGCCCATGAAGATCGCGGCTGGCGGCGCGTTGAACCAGAGGAAGCCGAGGCCGGCGCCGATGACGGCGCCGAGGATGACGGCAAGCTCGCCGGTACCAGGCACGAAATGGATCTGTAGGTAGTTGGCAAAGACCGCGTTACCGGCGAGATAGGCGATCAGGCCGAAGGCAGCGGCGGCGATCATGACCGGCACGATCGCAAGGCCGTCGAGACCGTCGGTCAGGTTCACGGCATTGCCGGCGCCGACGATAACGAAGCCACCGAACAGCACGAAGAAATAGCCGAGATTGATCACCAGGTCCTTGAAGAAGGGGAACGTGACCGAGGAGCCGAAGGTCGAGCCGGCGGTACCGCTCGAAAGCGAAGCCTGCATCATGAAGAACACCGCAATCGCTGCGATGATGAATTCGAAGCCGAGGCGCGCCTTGCCGGAAAAGCCCTTGTCCGACTGCTTGGTGACCTTGAGGTAGTCGTCATAGAAGCCGATGGCGCCGAAACCGAGGGTGACGAGCAGGGTCGAGACCACATAGACGCTGGAAAGATCGGCCCAGAGCAGCGACGAGACGACGATGCCGGCCAGAATCATCAGGCCGCCCATGGTCGGCGTGCCGGCCTTCTTGAAATGCGTCTGCGGCCCGTCGGCACGGATCGGCTGGCCCTTGCCCTGGCGGATGCGCAGCGAAGCGATCATCGCAGGGCCGAACAGGAAGACGATCATGGCCGAGGTGAAGAGCGCCGCGCCGGTGCGGAAGGTGATGTAGCGAAAAAGATTGAAAAACTGAAAGTGGTCCGCCAGTTCCACGAGCCAAATGAGCATAAGGGACCTTTCCCCAAAGGTTTAGCAATAGACGTCGTCCAACAGAATCATCTGAAAAACGATACGCATTACAGCGCCGCGCGTCTAACTAGACGCGCAAAGGTCGCTGTAACAATTTGATCCGCTGCATAATTTTTCCCCTAAATCGATTCCGATTTAAGGAGGTATGCAGCAGCATGCGAAAGTGTTCGGGCGCGCCCACCTAACCCCAGGCTGTATCCACCGCGCCCATCATGGGTGGTGTCGCCGGCTTATTCCTCGGCTTCAGGTCCCTCGGCATCCGCTGCTGGATAGGTCTCGATCAGCGCCTGCACGATCTTGGCGCAGCCGGTCCCCTTCGACGACTTGATCATGATGACATCGCCGGGCGCGACGGCGGCCAACGCATACGTCTTCAGGTCCTCGACGCTCTCGCGGTAGATCACCGAAACTTCTGCAGGCAGCGCATCACGGAGATGCGCCATCAAAGGTCCGGCAAGCCAGACATCGGTGATACCGGCTTCGACGAGCGGACGGGCGAGTGCGGCATGCACCTCGACGGCGTGTTCGCCCATTTCCAGCATGTCGCCGAGCACGGCGATGCGGCGGCCGCCGACCGGCGGTTCGCTGTCGCGCAGGAGCGCGATCGCCGCCCGCATCGAGCTCGGATTGGCATTGTAGCTCTCGTCGATCACCTTCAGCGTGCCGGTGCCGATCACTAGCGTATGGCGTCGCCCCCTGCCCGTTTCCGCCTGCATGGTCGCAAGGGCCGAAGCCGCATAGTCGAGATCGCCGCCGGCAAGCTTCACCGCTGCCAGAACGGCCACCGCGTTCTCGGCAATGTGCCGTCCGGGCGCGCCGATCGCCACTTCCAGCGTCCGACCACCGATGCCGGCCCAGAGAATGGAGCCTTCCGGACCGCCACTGAATTCGACCAGGCGGAATTCGGCCTTGGGATTGGCGCCGAAGGAATGGATGTGGCTGACGCCGGCCGTAGCCGCGGCATTTTCCAGAAGCTTGTATTGAGGGCTGTCGTGAATGATCAGCGCATGGCCGCCATTGACGACACCTTCGAAGATCTCGGCCTTGGCCTCGGCGATCTCATCGAGGCTCTTGAAGTTGCCGAGGTGGGCGGCGGCGATGCTCGTCACCATGGCCACGTGCGGCCGTACCATGGCAGTCAACGGCCGGATCTCGCCCGGATGGTTCATGCCGATCTCGAAGATGCCGAAGTCGGTTGCCTCGGGCATGCGTGCGAGCGTCAACGGCACGCCCCAGTGATTGTTGAAGGATGCGACCGAAGCATGCACGCGGCCCTGGGGCTTAAGCACATGGCGCAGCATCTCCTTGGTCGTCGTCTTGCCCACCGAACCGGTGACGGCGATGATCTTGGCGGCGCTGCGGTCACGCGCCGCGCAACCCAGCCGGATCATCGCTTCGAGAACATCGTCGACGACGATCATCGGCGCGTTGAGGCGTCCGAGCGCCGGCAGCTTGCCTTCGCTGACGACCAGCACCGCCGCGCCGTTGGCGAGCGCAATGCCGGCATAGTCGTGGCCGTCGACGCGGTCACCCTTGATCGCGAAGAAGGCTTCGCCCTTGCCGATCGAGCGGCTGTCGATGGAGATCCCGCTGATGCCTTCCGGCAGGTTGCCGACAGGCCGGCCGTTCATCGCGGCCAGGAGATCGCTGCTTGTCCAGAGCCAGTTCAAATCACAAGCCTCCCAATGCCTTGCGGACCTCCGCATGATCCGAGAAGGGCAGCGTCACGGAGCCGATCGTCTGACCCTCCTCGTGTCCCTTCCCGGCAACGATCAGCGTGTCGCCGGTCTTCAGCATGCCGACCGCCGTGCGGATCGCCTGAGCGCGGTCGCCGATCTCGATCGCGCCCTTGGCAGCAGTCATGATTTCGGCGCGGATCACCTCGGGGATCTCCGAACGCGGATTGTCGTCGGTCACGATCGTCACATCGGCAAGCCTTGTCGCGATCTCGCCCATGATCGGGCGCTTGCCCTTGTCGCGGTCGCCGCCGCAGCCGAAGACCACGACGACGCGGCCGGTCGTGAACGGACGCACCGAGGCCAGCACATTTTCCAGCGCATCCGGCTTGTGGGCATAGTCGACATAGGCGAGCGCGCCGTCCTTGGTCTGGCCGACCAGTTCGAGGCGGCCGGAGGCGCCCTGCAGCTTTTCAAGCGCGGAGAAGGCGGCCTTGGGGCTGATGCCGGTCGACATGGCGAGACCCGCCCCGACCAGCGCGTTCGCCACCTGGAAATCGCCGGCGAGCGGAATGTGGATTTCGAAGATGTCGTCGCCGACATGCACTTCGGCCGATTGCTTGTGGCGGAAGTGCTCGACGCGCTTCAGTGAAATGTAGTCGCCCTTGCGGCCGACCGTGCGTACTTCGAGCTTTGCCTTGCGGGCGGCGGCGATCGCCTGGTCCGACCATTGGTCGTCGGCAAAGATCACCGCCGGCGCACCCTTCGGCAGCAGGGCATTGAACAGCCGCATCTTGGAGGCCATGTAGTGCTCGACCGTCGGATGATAGTCCATGTGGTCGCGGCCGAGATTGGTGAAGGCGGCGGCCGAAAGGCGAACGCCGTCGAGACGGCTCTGGTCGAGGCCATGGCTGGAGGCTTCCATCGCCGCATGGGTGACGCCGGCATCGGCAAGCTCGGCCAAGAGCTTGTGCAGCGACACCGGGTCGGGCGTCGTCAGCGAGCCGTAATCGTTGCGGCCTGGAGCGACGACACCGGTCGTGCCGATCATCGCGGCCGCGAAGCCCGAATGCGCCCAGATCTGGCGGGTGAAGGAGGCGACCGAGGTCTTGCCGGCGGTGCCGGTCACGGCGACCATGGTTTCCGGCTGGCGGCCATAGAAGGCGGCAGCGGCGCGCGCCAGGAAAGCGCGGGGTTCAGAGAGCTTCAGGACCGGCGCCGACGAGGCATCGGCGTCCGAGCCCGCTTCGGTGACGACGGCGACCGCGCCGCGCTTCAGCGCGTCGGCAATATAGGTGCTGCCATTGGCCTTGCTGCCGGTAACTGCGACGAAGAGATCCCCTGGCTGAACCTGCCGACTATCGGCCGTCAGTCCGGCAACGTCGATATCGGCGGCAGCGCCGCCCAGTTGCGCCGAAAGTTCCGGGAAGTTCGATCCCGCCAGGTCTTTGATCTTCATGAACGCACGTCTCGCATCGATTTCGATCCGCAAGAATCGCGAATCGTCCGCTTTCTCATTTCATGTCTAATAAGACACAAGCAAGGCAGAACCGTCTTCTCCAAACTTTGGTTCGACACCGAGCAGCGGCGCGGAGCGGCTGATGATGTCGCGAACCATGGGAGCAGCGTTCGAGCCTGCCGTGCGCCCGCCACCCTCGCCGGTCTTCGGCGCGTCGATGAAGGTCAGCACGATGTATTTCGGGTTGTCGATCGGGAAGGCCGCGAGGAAGGCGTTGAAGTTCTGGTCGCTGGCATAGCGGCCATTGACCACCTTGTCGGCCGTACCGGTCTTGCCACCGACGTTGAAGCCCGGCACCAGCGCACGCTTGCCCGAGCCGGCAATGCCGTTCCAGCGCAAGAGGAAGCGCATGTCGTCGCTAGTGCTCTTCTTGACCACCGGCGTGGCGACTGCGTTGGCCTGCTCCTCGGTGCGCGGCAGGAAGGTCGGCTCGATCAGCTTGCCGCCGTTGACGAGTGCAGCACCCGCAACCGCCGTCTGCAGCGGCGTCGTCGAGACGCCGTGGCCGAAGGAGATCGTGACCGAGTTGATCTTCTTCCATTCGCGCGGCTGCGTCGGGGTTTTCACCTCCGGCAGCTCGGTCGGCAGCTTCGAAAGCAGACCGATGCGCGTCAGGAATTCCTTGTGGCCGGGAATGCCGATGAGGTCAGCGATCTTGGCCGTGCCGATGTTCGACGAATACTGGAAGATTTCAGGCACGGTCAGCACGCGGCGCTTGCCGTGGAAGTCCTTGATGGTGAAGCCGCCGATGCGGATCGGCGCCGAAGCGTCGAAGCTGTCGTTGAGCGTCACCTTGCCGGAATCCAGCCCCATGGCGATGGTGAAGGTCTTGAAGGTGGAGCCCATTTCGAACGTGCCGTTCGACATGCGGTTCATCCAGCCCTCTTCCGCACCTTCGGCCGGCTTGTTCGGGTCGTAATCGGGAACGGACGCCATCGCCAGAACTTCGCCGGTGTTGACGTCGAGCACGACGGCGCCGGCGGCCAGCGCCTGATAGTTCTTCATACCGGCGTCGATAACGTCGCGCACGATGTTCTGCACGCGCACGTCGATCGAGAGCTTCACCGGCTCGAGCTTGGCGTCGCTGGTCATGCCGATCGCGGCAAGGTCGGCGAGCCCCTGGCTGTCGATGTAGCGCTCCATGCCGGCAACGCCGCGGTTGTCGATGTTGACGTGGCCGAGAATATGCGCGGCGGTGTGGCCGCCGGGATAGAAGCGGCGTTTTTCCGGACGGAAGCCGACGCCGGGAATGCCGAGCGCCAGGATCTCGCTCTGCTGCTTCGGGGTCAACTGGCGGCGCAGCCACTGGAAGCGCGATTTCGACTTCAGCTTGTTGTAGATTTCGCGCGCATTGATATCAGGCAGAACCGTCGACAGGCGCTCGACTGCCTCGTCGGCATCGACGATCTTGTGCGGCTCGGCATAGAGCGAAACGGTGCGGATGTCGGTCGCGAGGATCTCGCCGTTGCGGTCGAGAATGTCTGGACGCGAGGCCATCAGGTTGTCGGCCCGGCCGATGCTGGAAACCGTTTCCGGCTGCGCCATGCCGTATTGCACCAGGCGCCCGCCGATGACGGCATAGACGATGCCGAAGCTCGCGATCACGATGGCGACGCGGTTCTTCGCCTGATTGGTGGTCTTCTTGCGCGTCCCTTGAAAGGTGACGTTGAGGCCGCTTTCGGCCGGCCGGTTGTTGCCGCCTGCCGAGAAATGCGCCTTGCTCTTCAATACCATGATGCGGGAGAGAAACGACATCAGCGCGCCACCGAGCCAGTTGCCATGTTATCGGTCTTGTTGATGATCGAGGCGATACCGTCCTTCGCCGACTTGTCTTCCGGCACCGGCAGATCCGCCTTCAGCATCGGCAGTTCCTGCGGCTGGGCGAGCTGTGTGGAAGGCGTCGGCGCAAGCTGCAGGTCGGCACCGAAGGTACCGACCAGACGCTCCAGCCGGTTCGGCTGCGTCAAGAGCGCCCAGTCGGCGCGAAGCAGATCGATCGTGTCCTCTTCAAGCTTGATCGCCACGTCGAGCTTGCGGACTTCCTCAAGCTTGTTTTCGGCGCGATGCTTGATCGTATAGGTCACCGTCGCGGCGGCCGTCATGACGACGATCAGAACGATATCGAGCGTTCGAAGCATGTCTTGTCAGCCCCCCAACCGTGCAAGGCTTGCCAGTTCCGGCAGATTGAAAATGGATAGATCGTTTCCCGGCGACGCGGCTTGCGTGCGGATGCCGGCGCGCAGCTTCGCAGAGCGGGCACGCGGATTGAGGGACGCTTCTTCCTCGCTGGCTGCCACCATGGGCTTGCCAACCGGCGTGAAGGTTGCCGCGCGCGCCGAAACCATCGGCAGATGGCGCGAACCGCTCGCCTTGCCGGAGCGATCCTGGAAGAAGGCCTTGACGATGCGGTCTTCGAGCGAATGGAAGGTGACAACGACAAGACGGCCGCCTGGCTTCAGCGCCTTTTCGGCGGCAAACAGCGCTTGAGCGAGCTCGCCGAGTTCGTCGTTGACGAAAACGCGCAGCGCCTGGAAGACGCGGGTCGCCGGATGGATCTTGTCTTTTGCCTTGCGCGGCGTCACCACCTCGATCAGGCCCGCAAGGTCGCGGGTCGTCTCGAAGGGCTGCTCGGCCCGGCGCTTCTCGATTGCGCGGGCAATGCGGCCCGCCTGCTTCTCTTCGCCGAGAAAACCGAAGATGCGGATGAGATCGGAGACCTTGGCACGGTTGACGACATCGGCGGCCGAAACGCCCGAGGCCGACATGCGCATGTCGAGCGGCCCCTTCTTCTGGAAGGAGAAGCCGCGCTCTGCCTCATCGATCTGCATCGAGGAAACGCCGATATCGAGCACGACGCCGTCCAGCCCCTCGGCCGGCGCATAGGCGGCAAGTTCGGAGAACTGCGAATGAATAAGCTTCAGCCGTCCGCCCCACTCGGCGACCTGCTTCTCGCCGGCGGCAATCGCCGTCGGGTCGCGGTCGAGCGCGATGACGTCGGCGCCGGCCTTGAGGATTGCGGAGCTGTAGCCGCCCGCACCGAAGGTGCCATCGAGGATGACCTTGCCGGGCGCAGGCTCGAGCGCCGCGAGAACCTCCGACAGGAGGACGGGAATGTGACGAACCGGTCCGCCTTCGGCTTCAGGAATACCTCCGCCTTGTTCCGTCACCATTCCGCCTCTCCATTCTAGTCTGGACGCAACCCCCGTGATTTGCGCCCTTCCCGGGCCACCGCCTGCGCCTTGACAAAGGCCTGCGGCTCCCAGAGCTGAAAATAATCGCCCCGCCCGACGAACATCACGTCGGTCGAGATTCCGGTGAAGTCGCGGATGAAATCCGTCACCATCAACCGGCCTTCCGGATCGAGCTTCACGAAGACGCCACCCCCATGAACGAGCAGCGACATCTCGTTGGCCTCCGAGGAAAACGGATCCTCGGCCGCCATCTGCTTCTCGAACCGATCCAGGAGCTCCGGCCCGCCGACGCTGATCGCCGGGAAGACGAAATCCTGAAAACAGTATAGCTCCCGGACGCCCCCATCCGACAGCACGGAACGAAACGCCGAGGGAACGGAAACCCGCCCCTTCGCATCGATCCGATTGGCAGCATGTGACAAGAAGCGGTTCATAACGCGAAACGGCCGCCCAAGACTGACGGGCCACAATCATCGACCCGCGAGAACACGTAACCGCACACACAAGACACCCCTGCCGGACACCGGAATGTCCGCCTACCCTCCGAAGCCGGAAGGCACTGGATTCTTGCGATGTTGGGCCGCGAAGCAGCCCCTGCGCAGTGCCATTATGGGATATCATGGGACCATATGGGCGTCAATGGGAATGAGCTCGTAAACAGCCGTCGGGCTGATCAAATATTGATAGGTTGTTAAGTTTAACGAAGGGTTACGAAGAGACCCCCACCGTCCGGGAATGCGACAGCGGAACGGCTTCAAATCGTTGGAAAATCAGAATGTGAGAAAGAGCGCAGTTATGCCTCCGGCACGGGGCGAAAAAACAGCTCACCGAGACGGGCCGGTTCATTTCCAAACGGACACGCATGGAAAATGCGGGCCAGATCAAGCCGGCGCGAAGCAGCCGAAACGCATGATTTGCCTGTCGGCCGACCTGATGTTGCGGGCGTCGGCAACGTCGACGCCTTACCCCGGCAGACGTCGACCCTCGGGTCCGCTTCGAAAGAGAATTCGAGACGGCTCTGTGCCGGACAAAACAAAGGAGAAATCGCCAGTTGGCCTGTAAGCCGGGTTCTGTATGGCCCCGCAGCCCGAAGGCAACGGAACGTGGCAGCCATTCATCTGGGACTGCGCTTGCACGCAGCCTCTTGCAACCCACCCGGATGACTGGCCCGGAAACAGGCTGGACGCTTGCGCGCCCGCGTCATCCCTATTCGGTCTTGCTCCCGGTGGGGTTTGCCGTGCCGTCCATGTCGCCATGTCCGCGGTGGGCTCTTACCCCACCCTTTCACCCTTACTCCGCCAAGCGGAGCGGTTTGCTTTCTGTGGCACTTTCCCTGAGGTCGCCCTCGCCGGACGTTATCCGGCACCGTATTTCCGTGGAGCCCGGACTTTCCTCCCCCCGCGGCCTTTCGGCACTTGCGGAGAGCGGCTGCCCGGCCAACTGGCACGCGCTCCTTAAACCAGCCCGCCGCAGCGCGCCAGAAAAAACGGCAGGGTTTTTCAGCTGCCAACAGGGCAGATCGGAGCAAGGCGGTCCTGGCGCACCCGATCTAGCGAAACGCGACGGAGAAATCCGCATCGTAGTCGGGCTCGTCGATCCGGCCGTTGAGCACGAGGACCGCGCCGAGCCGACCGATCTCGTCGGAGCTCTTCGCCGCCTGGCCGTTGCCGCCGGTGACGACGGCGATACGGCTCCCCTCGGCAAAGCCGATATAGGGCAGCCCGTGGCGGGTGAACGAGGTGACGCAGGGCGAAAAGTGGGTGGAGACCGGCTGGAAGCCGGGCATCACCTCGGCCAGCAGCCCGCGCAGATGCTCCGCCGTTGTCGCGCTGCCCGGCCCGCGGAACCATTGCCGCACCGCCGCTTCGCCCTCGAGGATCCTGTCGGTCGGATCGCCGCCGATCTTGATGTGATGCTTGCCGTCCGCATAGCCGACCGGTGGCAGCAGGTAGTAGCTTTTCTCCTGCTCCGGCGCCGCGCCGATCAGCGACGGCATGCGCTCGAAACCAGACAGATCGCTGCTTGCCACCTCGGCAAAGAATACGGTTCGCGCCTTAACGGTGAGATCGATCGGCCGCGGCAGGAGTGCTGCGGAAATCGAGAACCCGCCGGCGGCAACGATCACCCGGCCTGCCACGAAACGCTTTCCGTCGACGGTCGCGACAACCACACGGTCGCGCTCCTCCGCCACGGTCACAACCTCGCTGCGCACGATCCGGGCTCCCGCCTTCTCGGCGCATACCGTCTGCGCCGCGACCAGCGCCCGCGGGTTGATGTAGCCGGCCCCGCGCCTCTCGTGAACGCCAGCGGTGCCATCGGGGAAACGGAACCAGGGAAAACGCTGCGACAGCGCCTCGCCATCGTAGAGCGGCGCCTCGACGCCAAGCGCGTCGCGCGCCTTCTCGACCTGTTCGATATAGTCGTAGGAAGATCCGGGCGCCGGCCCGGCGATCAGGCAGCCGACTTCGTGGTAGAAGCCGATGCCGCTTTCGTCTTCGATTTCGCCGTAACGCTCGATCGAGCGTCTGGCGAGCCGCGCCCACACTGGATCGTCATCGATCGTGCGGGTGATGCGGGCATTGTCGTAGTGGCTCGAAAAGACGCCGGTATGATTGGCCCAGTCCGTCGGCTCATCAGGTCCGATCAGCGCGACCTTGGCTCCCGAAAGCGCCAGGTGGCGGGCGGCCGCAGCACCCATCATGCCCTTGCCGACGACAATGAAATCAAAGCTTTCCGACATGCCGGTCCTCGTCCCTTTTGCTCAAGGGAGATAGCATGCCTGCGCCTGTATGACACGATGGTTGTAGGGTTTTTCCCTGTGCGCCGGAACGCGAGACCTGTCCGGCTAGAGCATCCGCCATCGCCGGATATGGCTGGCGGATGAAGCTCTTCGTTGACTGCATGTTTCCATTGATCGTAGCCGGTTAACGGACAAAAACATGCAGAAAATCAAAGTGCTACAGCGACCTTTGCGCGTCTGATAAGACGCGCGGCGCTTTCGCCAAGCGAAAGAACGCGCCGGCGCTCGTCATGCAATCGATCAGTCGATGATGTTCTGCACCTTGCCGCAGTAGCGCTTGGAAACCGGGTTCATGCGCTTGGCGCCGTGGCCGGCATTGTACTTGAGAACCGTGCCGCACGTCGTACCGCCGGAGAGCTCATGCGCCATGGCGAGGTACTTCATGCCGAACTTGATGTTGGTTTCCGGATCGTAGAGACCCTTGGAGGAACCGGAATAGCCCATCATGCGAGCGGTAGCAGGCTTGATCTGCATCAGGCCGATTTCGCCGGCGCTGCCGCGTGCCTTGGGATTGAAATTGCTTTCGACCTTGACGATCGCATGCGCCAGATCGACCGGAACGCCGTATTGCTTGGCGTAGGACTTGATCAGACCCGTGTACTGGACGTTCGAGACGAGATCCGGCTTGGGATAGCCTGTGGTCCGGGTGACGGACTGGATGGATGAGGTCTTGATGGTCTTATCGACATTCCCCGCATACGACGTACCCATCCCGGCGAAGAACATGCCAAGGCATGCCGCCACCGCAGCAACAGACGATATTCTCATTTAGTTTGAATTCTCCGGCCTGGGGAATGGACCGAAGCGCACCCCGCTTCGAACCTCACTTCCCGATCGTTTCATTCACAGGAAGTGAGCGTTGCGCCCTGATACCCCTGCAGTTCCAATGGGCCGGAAATGAATGCCGCATCATGGTAAACATGTGGCAAAGCTAAAAAAACATGCCAAGAATATCTGCAGAAGTGCCGTTTTGACGAAAAAATCTTCCGCGTCAGGCGGTAAATTGCGGCAGGCCGGAAAGCAATCGGTGAAGCGTATCGAGGGTTGAGATGTCGGCGATGCCATCGACCCTTTGTTGTCGGAAGTGCCGCTGGAACGCCGCGACCGAGCCCTCGGTCTTTTCACAGAATTCGCCAGTTACATCAATGCCATAACCGTAGAGCGACAGCATCGACTGGATGGCCTCCACCGGCTGGCCCTGGTCGCCGCGCTGGAAAAAGCGTCCGCCGCCGATCGGGGCCGGTTCCACCCAGTGCCCGACCCCTTCGCGATGAAGAATGTGCCAGGGAAATTTTTCTCCCGGATCGACCTTGCGAATGGGGGCGATATCGCTGTGTGCGAGCACTCTCTCGGGCGCGATCGACCAGCGGTCGCCGCAGTCCCGACACAATTCCACAACTGCCGCGATCTGTTTTTCCGGAAAGTCCGGCAGACCGCCCGGGTGACCCGGGTTGGCGATCTCTATTCCGATCGAACAGGAATTGATGTCGGTCTCGCCCTTCCAATAGCTCTTGCCGGCATGCCAGGCACGGCGCGCCTCCGGCACGAGTTGATCGACGCGCCCATCCTCGTGGACGAAGTAATGGCTGGAGACCTGGCTTTCCTCGCGGCAAAGCCATTCGAGCGCCGAAGCGCCCGTCGGCATGCCGGTATAATGCAGAACGATCATATCCGGGGCGCGCTGGTCGACGCGGTCGCCGAAATTGGGCGACGGCATGAAGCGTGCACCCGGATAGTCGCAGTATTTGGAGGTCATGCGGCTCGGCGTTCTTTCTCGATCGCCTCATAGGCGGCATTCAATGCCGCCATGCGATCATTGGCGATCGCGTGGAATTCGTGCGGTACGCCGCGCGCAACCAGCATGTCCGGGTGGTTCTCCGAAACGAGTACCCGGTAGCGCCTGCGGATATCGGCAAAATCATCCTTACGCGAAACGCCGAGCACCTGGTAGGGGTCGCGGCCGTCACCATGGACATGTCGGGCCATGATGCGCTCGAAATGTCCCTCGTCCATGCCGAAGATGTCTGCCACGCGCAGCAGGAAGGCGAGCTCGCGCTCATGCACGGCGCCATCCGACTTGGCGATGTGGAACAGGCCGTCGACGATATCCTCGAGGATCGGGCAATTCTTTTCGCAGGACGAACACAGCGACGCCATCTTCTCCGCATAGGCCTCGTAACCGGCGACGTCCTGGCGCGCCAGGTTATAGAGACGCGCGACGTTCTGCGCCTGATCCGGCGGAAACTGGAAGATGTCGCGGAAGGCGTCGACCTCGGCCTCGGTCACGATGCCGTCGGCCTTGGCCATCTTGGCCGAAAGCGCGATCATGGCGACGGAGAAGGCCACCTTGCGCCGTGTTTCCGGATCGCCCTCGAACAGGGTGCGCACGGCCTCGACCACTCCGGCAAGCGCATTGCCGGTGGCGATAACGATCTTGAGGAGGCTGTCCCAAAATGACATGCGAGGTTCCCTGTCTCTCCACTCTATAGCATGGACCGATGTGGTGGCAAATTGCAAGCGGTGGACGGCCCGAACCACAAGGATGACGAATTTGTGATGGCCCCTCACTATTGTCAATCCATCGATTGGAACTTGCGACAGTCAGCCGATGGAAAGCTGTTCCCGTGGGAACAGCCATCAAATAAAAAAGAGATGTCATCGCGGCCCGAAAAGGCAGCAATTCCACCGTTCGCAACAGCCAGCCTGCGCGCCCGCGGGCAGCGCGCCCTGCGACAATCCGCGCGCACCTGCCCTGCCCGCCATTCCGGCGCTCAATGGCTCCTTTCGGCAGCAGCTCGACACAACATCCACAGACCCGTCATTTAATTTCCATCCGATTTGCGTTATGGAGGCCCCACCCATCGCATGCCAAAGTCCCGAGGAGGAAACATGGCCAAGAAAAAAGTCGCAATGCTGACGGCCGGCGGGCTCGCGCCCTGTCTGTCATCTGCCGTTGGGGGACTGATCGAGCGCTACACGGACGTCGCGCCCGAATATGAGCTGGTCGCCTATCGCTCCGGCTACCAGGGCGTGCTCTTAGGCGACCGCATCGAGATCACCCGCGACATGCGCGAGAAGGCGCATCTCCTGCACCGCCATGGCGGCTCGCCGATCGGCAACAGCCGCGTCAAGCTCACTAACGCGGCCGACTGCGTCAAGCGCGGCCTCGTCAAGGATGGCGAGAACCCGCTGCGCATCGCCGCAGAGCGGCTTGCCAATGACGGCATCTCGATCCTCCACACGATCGGTGGCGACGACACCAACACGACGGCGGCCGACCTTGCCGCCTATCTCGGCGCCAACGGCTACAACCTGACCGTGGTCGGCCTGCCGAAGACCGTCGACAACGACGTCGTGCCGATCCGCCAGACGCTTGGCGCCTGGACGGCGGCCGAATACGGTGCCCGCTTCTTTGACAATGTCAGCAACGAGCAGAGCGCCGCACCACGCACGCTCGTCGTCCATGAGGTCATGGGCCGCCATTGCGGCTGGCTGACCGCGGCCACCGCCCGCTCCTATATCCAGACGATCGACGACAAGGAGTTCGTCGACGGTTTCATGATGAACCGCCAGATGAAGAACATCGACGGTCTCTACCTGCCGGAGATGAAGTTCGATCTGCAGGGCGAAGCCGATCGCCTGCGTAAGATCATGGACCGCACCGGCTTCGTGACGCTGTTCGTCAGTGAAGGCGCATGCCTCGACGCGATCGTCACTGAGCGGGAAGCGGCCGGCGAAACGATCAAGCGCGATGCCTTCGGCCACGTGAAGATCGACACGATCAATGTCGGCAACTGGTTCTCGAAGCAGTTCGCAGCACTGCTCGGCGCCGAGCGCGCGATGGTGCAGAAGTCCGGCTACTACGCGCGCTCCGCACCGGCCAACGGCGACGACCTGCGCCTGATCCAGAGCATGGTCGACCTCGCCGTCGAAAGCGCGCTCAACAAGGTCTCCGGCGTCACCGGTCACGACGAGGACCAGGGCGGCAAGCTGCGCACGATCGAATTCCCGCGCATCAAGGGCGGCAAGCAGTTCGACACCTCGGTCAAGTGGTTCGGCGACGTGATGGACGTCATCGGCCAGAAGTGGCAGGCGCAGAAGCACTGACCATGCGAACCCCGGCGGATGCGTATGCCGCCCGCCGACAACGCCTGATTTAAAAGATTGACGGCTCCGCGTTTCCATGGCTGGCTCGGCCAATTCATTGCCGAGATCTAGTTAAACGCGGAGCTTTTTCATGTCCTTTGAACATTGGTTTGCTTTTGCCGCAGCCTCTGCCGTGCTGCTCGCCATCCCCGGCCCCACCATTCTTCTCGTCATTTCCTATGCGCTCGGCCACGGCCGCAAGACCGCAGGTGCCACCGTCGCCGGCGTCGCGCTCGGCGATTTCACCGCGATGACCGCCTCCATGCTTGGCCTCGGCGCGCTCCTCGCCACCTCGGCGGCGATCTTCACCGTGCTGAAATGGGTGGGTGCCGCCTATCTCATCTGGCTCGGCATCAAGCTCTGGCGCGCCCCGGTCGCAGCCGGTGGCGACGCCGACGTCGAAACCACCCCCACCGAGCGCCCGCTGCGCATCTTCTTCCACACCTATGCGGTGACCGCGCTCAATCCGAAGAGCATCGTCTTCTTCGTCGCCTTCCTGCCGCAGTTCCTCGACCTCGGTCAGCCGCTCTTTACCCAGATGGCGATTTTCGAGCTCACTTTCCTGACGCTCGCGATCCTCAATGCCAGCCTCTACGCGGCCCTTGCGACCGCGGCGCGCAGCACGATCTCGCGGCCTAATATTCGCCGCATCGTCAACCGCGCCGGCGGCTCCATGCTCATCGGCGCGGGGCTTCTGACGGCAACGATGAAGCGCGCCTCGGCGTGAAATCGTCGCCCGTGCTTGCCGCCGCCAGCCTCATAGGTTAATGGAGATTCACTCTTGGCGGCTGGCAACCGCTGATTTGCAGGGGCTACGGGGCCCAGAAGCACGAAAGTGACAGAATGGCGAAGTACCGTATTTCCCTTACCAAACAGACGTTTGGCGTGGCAGCTATACTGTCGGCGACCATCGTCTCGGGATGCTCAACGGTAGAGCACACGTCGCTCGAAGAACTGACGGCCGTGCAGACGGTCACCCCGCTCGCAAAGCCCGGCACTGAAATGACGGCCTACGCGCTGCCCACGCCTGATGGTGTGGCCACCGCAACGAGCGCTGCGCTTATGGCACAGACGGCAGCCCAGGCATCGGGCATCGCGGTCACCTATCCGGTCGCGGCTGACCTGGCGCAAGGCGCCGAAGCCGCCCCCTCGATGGTCGCGGTCCCCGCTGCCAAGCCGGGCGACTCCATGGCGCTTGCCATGGTTGCTCCGACAACGCAAACGAATGCGACCGCTGCCATCGCCGCCGCCGGAACCCCGCTGTCGGGCGACGCGACGCAACTGGCGGCAGCGGCCGCTTCGCCCGCCGCGACCAAGACGGCCCGCGTCCAGGATCTTCCGGTTTCGACGCTCGCAGTTGCCGCCGCGATGGAATCGGACTTCGACACCGGCGAGCCCGTCGGTCTCGAAACGCTGGTCGCCAACCGCATGATCGTGCCGACCGAGCGTCCGAAGACCGGTGTCATCGGCTCGACGGTCGCAGCCGTTGCCAGCGTCATTCCGGATTCGATGAAGCTCACCAAGGCGCCGACCAGCTCGCGTCCCGACCTCGACAAGCTGATCAAGTATTATGCCGATCTGAACGATATTCCGGTCGAGCTGGTTCACCGCGTCGTCAAGCGCGAGAGCAACTACAATCCGCGCGCCTACAGCAAGGGCAATTACGGCCTGATGCAGATCCGCTACAATACCGCCAAGGGCCTCGGCTATGACGGTCCGGCGGAGGGCCTGTTCGACGCCGAAACCAACCTCAAATACGCGACGAAGTATCTGCACGGCGCCTGGATGGTGGCCGACAACCAGCACGACGGCGCGGTCAAGCTCTATGCCAGCGGCTACTACTACCACGCCAAGCGCAAGGGACTTCTCGACGAACTCGGCATGAAGTAAGCGAAGCCCGCTTACTGATATTCGAACCGTTTTATGAGGCGCTCAATCGAGCGCCTCTATTATTTTGGCGTTGAGCTTCTGTACGTCGTAGCCGAGCCTCGAAGGCGTGAGCCCCAGCCGGACCACCGCGAGCTTCAGCGAAGGCACCAGCATGATCGCCTGGCCGTCATGGCCGAGCATCCAGAAGGCGTCCGCCGGGAAACTGCCGGAACCGGCGCGCACGCCGTTTTCCTCCAGCCACACCTGGCCCTGGCCGTATTTGCCACCTGAAGCCTTGGCCGGCGCGCGCATGAAGGCGACGTAGTCCTTCGGCAGCATGGCCCTCCCCTTCCAGACGCCATCCTGCAATAGGAACTGCGCGAAGCGCGCCCAGTCCTGCGCGGTGGCATACATATAGGACGAGCCGACGAAGGTGCCGCTCGCATCGGTTTCGAGCACGGCGCTGCTCATGCCCAAGGGCGCAAACAGCGCGTCATGCGGGAAGGCAAGTGCGGCCGCTGGATCATCGAAGGTCCGCATCCAGATACGCGACAGCAACGTGCTCGTGCCGCTGGAATAGCTGAACGTCGCGCCGGGATCGGACGTCAGCGGTTTGGTGGCCGCATAACCCGCCATGTCCTTCTCGAGATAGAGCATGCGCGTCACGTCGGTGACGTCGCCATAGTTCTCGTTGAATTCGAGACCGCTCTGCATGCCCATCAGATCGGCAAGCGTGATGCTGGCCCGTTCGTCGCTCGCCCACTCCGGCAGGAGCCCGGCACGCGCCACTTCCATTCGGCCCTCGGCCACACGCAGTCCGATCAGCGCCGCCGTGACCGATTTCGTCATCGACCAGCCGAGCAACGGCGTCGAGCGGTCAAAGCCCCGACCATAGTTCTCGGCGACCAGGCGGCCATCGCGAATGACGGCAATCGCCCGCGCGCCCGGACCGGCGAGATCGGCATCTTCGATAAGTCTCTGCAGGGCGGGATCGATCGCGGCTCCCTCGCCTTCCGGCCAAGGTGCTTCGGAAGCCGGCGCCGCCACAGCCGCCGCGGTCGTGATCGGCGGCAGGCTCGTTCCGCCGCCATCCGGCAGGCTCGTGCATCCTGCGCCCGGCCGGTAGGCGGCGTAGCCCGCCGCTGCAAAGCCGAGGATCCGTGCGGTCACCATCTGTTTTTCCGGTTCGACGGCAACCTTCACCAGCTTCAGCAAGGGGTGTCCCGGCGCCTGGACATCATCGGCCAGCACCGACTGGGCATCGCGTCGCGCGATGAAGACATTGGAGCAGACGATCTTCGCAGCGTACCCATCGCCGACCTTGAGCAATTCCGGCGGCGCGAGCGCGAGCCAACCGAACAGCGCGACGACACCCAACACCAGCGCCGCACCTGATATCCTCAATACGCGTCTCATGCGTTCCCTCCGGCCGTCTCAAATATCCTTGGAGTCATGCCGACCAAGGACAGAAAGATGCAGCAATTCAAACAGCGGTAGTGCTGGTCCGATGGGACGCGCGGTCGCTGTCGAGTTGCAGAGAGAACCAGCATTTCGCCGACAGGAAAAGCCCGCAGACTGCAAGTTTCCAATTTCTGGGGAATGGGGACCCTGGGGAGTACTGGTCCCGCGGCGTTAGGCCGAGCGTCGCAAATCCGCCGCTTCGCCTGTCTCAGGCAATGCCGCCACATCCGTGAGCGCCGGCGATATCCACGGACCGCGAACTTCCGCGGCGCCGCTTGCCCGCGCGCAATCCATCTCGCTTTCCTTTTCGATGCCGCGCACGGCGATCGGCAGGCGCAGGACCTGGCCGGTCTTGATGAGGCAGGCGAGCAACGCAACGCTGCGCTCGCTGCCGTGGGTCGCCCGGATGGCGGTAAGATCGATGGTCACCTGGTCTGGCTGCAGTTCGGCAATCAGGTTCAACGGCAAGGATGAACCGGCACCGCCGCCAAGCGCAATCCGCACACCAAGCGCGCGCAACCCCTGGAGATTTTCGGAAATCAGGGCGAGATCCTCGGTCGAAAAATCGCCGGTGATCTCGATCGTCAGACGTCCCGGTGGCAAGCTCGCTTCGGCGAGGCATTGCCTGACCTGCGCAACAAAGTCTCGATCCTTGAGTTGCGGGGCGAAGGGCGCGACAGTCAGCCCGGTCGGCGAAGCCCAGCGGGCAGCCTCCGTGCAGGCCGCCTGAAGTGTCCAATAGCCAAGCGAAAGCGCACTCGTGCTCTGCTCAGACGGCTCTATGACGGCCTCCACACCGATGACGCCGCGAAGCGGGTGCCGCCAGCGCAGCAGCGCCTCGAAGGCGCGGATAGCTCCGCTTGCCGTCCCGGCAATCGGCAGGAATTCGAGGAAGAATTCGTCGTCCTCGAGCCCGCGTGCCACATCGCGCTCGGCCTCCGCCCGCTGCCGGGCGGCGTGGGTCAGCGTTTCCGAGTGGAAGGCGTGGCTGTTGCCGCTCATCGCCTTCGCCTCGTAGAGCGCCAGGTCCGCACGCTTCAGCACGTCGCCCGTCGCCGTATCGCTTCGCTCGACGAAGGCGATGCCGATGCTGCAGCCGGATGCGACCCGTGCATCGCCAAGATCGAACGGCGCTTCGAACAATGCCTTTACCCGCATTGCGAGTATTTCCGCTTCGACCTGTGACGCGGCATCGGCCGCTGCAAGCACGAACTCATCGCCCCCGAGCCGGTAGATGGTTGCCTCCCCGGAAAAGGCGCGCCTCAGCCGGGCGCCGAAGAGTGCTAGCAACCGGTCGCCGGCATCGTGACCCATCGTATCGTTGATCGCCTTGAACCGGTCGAGATCAAGTAGAAGCAGGGCATTGCGCTCGAAGGCCGGCCCTTCGGCACAAAGCGCCTGACGAATGTCCGCTTCCAGCGCCGCGCGATTTGCGAGACCTGTGAGCTTGTCGCGGTGGACCTCGTGGCGCAAGCGCCGCTCGGCGCGGCGCGCTGCATGCAACTCGTGTTCGAGGCGGCGCGAGTAGCGCCAGCGATAGAAGGACCCGCCGAGGAGGAACGGTATGGCGCCAGCCGCAAGCATTGTCGGAACATCCCAATGCGATTGTTTTGTGAGCACGGTTTCCGTCGCCAGCCACGCCGCGGAAACCAGAGCCCCCAATGCCGCGCCGGCAGCCGCAAATCGCTGCTCGGGCTTCGGCAGAAACGTTCTTAACATCATGTCGACGCCCCCGAATGTACGCCGGTGCTAGCACGCCAGGGTTTAATGATTTCTTATGGGTGAAAAATAGTATGGCGGCCGTTCGAGCGCGCTCTGTGAGCTGTGGAAACCTCGTCATCAAAGTGTAGCGGAGTCACTTTAGAAGCGGCTAAGTTTCAACTGGATGACCGGCAGAGATGACCGAACTAGCCCCCGACGTCGGCTTTGGCAGAAAAAATCCGAAGCTGAAAAACGCCCTGCTCCAGCACAAGACCTTTTCCCTTGCCGGCCTCTCGGAGCGTCTCTTCGGCCTGCTTTTTTCCGGTCTTGTCTACCCGCAGATCTGGGAAGATCCGATCGTCGACATGGAAGCGATGCAGCTCGGCCCGGAGCACCGGATCGTCACCATCGGCTCCGGCGGCTGCAATATGCTGACCTATCTGTCGGCCGGCCCGCGCAAGATCGACGTCGTCGACCTCAACCCACACCACATCGCGCTTAACCGCCTCAAGCTCGCGGCCTTCCGCCATCTGCCGAGCCACAAGGATGTCACGCGTTTCCTGGCGACCCAGGGCACGGCCACCAACGTCCAGGCCTTCGACCTCTTCATTGCGCCGAAGCTCGACACCGCCACGCGCAGCTACTGGAACGGCCGCGACCTGACCGGCCGCCGCCGCATCGGCGTCTTCGGCCGCAACATCTATCGCACCGGCCTGCTCGGCCGCTTCATTGCCGCAAGCCACCTGCTCGCCCGCCTGCACGGCGTCAACCCGGAAGAATTCGTCCAGGCCGGCTCGATGCGCGAACAGCGGCAGTTCTTCGACGAGCGCCTGGCGCCGCTTTTCGACCGCCCCGTTATCCGCTGGATCACCGGTCGCAAGAGCTCGCTCTTCGGGCTTGGCATTCCGCCGCAGCAATTCGACGAGCTTGCAAGCCTCAGCAGCGAGAAATCGCTCGCAGCCGTGCTGCGCCATCGGCTTGAAAAGCTCACCTGTCACTTCCCGCTGCGGGAAAACTACTTCGCCTGGCAGGCTTTTGGCCGCCGCTATCCGCTGCCGCACGAAGGCGAGCTGCCGCCCTACCTCAATGCCCGCGCCTACGAGGCGATCCGCAACAATGCCGAGCGTGTCGAGGTCCACCACGCAAGCTACACCGAGCTCCTGGCGAGCAAGCCGGCGGCTTCCGTCGACCGCTACATCCTGCTCGATGCCCAGGACTGGATGACCGACCAGCAGCTCAACGATCTCTGGACCGAGATCACCCGCACGGCCGATACCGGCGCGATCGTCATCTTCCGCACGGCGGCAGAAGACAGCATCCTGCCCGGCCGTGTCTCCTCGGCCCTGCTCGACCAGTGGCACTACGATGCCGAAGCATCGGTCAAGCTCGGCGCCGAAGACCGCTCCGCCATCTATGGTGGTTTCCACATCTATCGGAAGAAGGCTTGAGCCGATGCGTGAGGCCGGGATTTCGCACGCGCGGCGCATGGACCACATGTACCGCTACCAGCGGCATTTCTACGATCTGACGCGGAAGTACTATCTCTTCGGCCGCGACACGCTGATCCGGGAGATGAACCCGGCCCCCGGTGCCTCTGTGCTCGAAGTCGGCTGCGGCACCGGGCGCAATCTGGCGCTGATCGGCCGCTGCTTCCCTTCGGCCCGTCTCTTCGGCCTGGACATTTCCTCGGAAATGCTGACCTCCGCCGATGCAAAGCTCAACCGTAGCGGCAAGCGCCGTGCCGAACTTCAGGTCGCCGACGCCACGGATTTCGACCCCGCCATCTTCGGCGAGCGCGGCTTCGATCGCATCGTCATCTCCTATTCGCTGTCGATGATCCCCGATTGGCAGAAGGCGATCGAAGCGGCCATCGCCGCGCTCAATCCAGGCGGCTCGCTGCACATCGCCGATTTCGGCCAGCAGGAGCGCCTGCCGGCGAGCTTCCGCCGCGCGCTGCACGGCTGGCTCGATCGCTTCCATGTCACGCCACGCGCAAACCTCTTCGAGGTTCTGCGCGAGAAGGCGAGAGTAAACGGCGCCGATCTCGAACGCCGCGCGATCGGTCGCGGCTACGCCTGGCTTGCGGTCTATCACCGCCCGGCCGTCGCAATCGCCGCCTGAAACCGGGAACCCGTCGCGCGGTCGGCAGGGATCGCCCCTATCTCACGTCGCCCGAGAGCACCGAAATCACCAAGGGGATTTCGCGTTGGAGTAGAAATCGGCGAACTCCCGCCCACCTGCAATTCCCGCTTGAGCTAACCCAATTTTTACGATGATATGGTGAAGATGAGGTTCACGCCTCGCGGGGGAAATCACCGATATGAAAGCCATCGTGTGAGGCAGGATCGTCGCTCGTCTCTAGACAGGTACCTCATGCGCCGGCTTCTTCTGGCTCTGCTCCCCATCGCCACCCTCCTTTCCGCCTGTTCGTCGACCGATTACGACCTGATGCAGACGGCATCGATCCCGCCGCGTTTCCAGGATACGGACCCGCAGAACTTCGGCGACCGCACCCCGCAGCACCACAACATCCACGGCATCGACGTCTCCAAATGGAATGGTGATATCGACTGGATGAAGGTGAAGAATTCGGGCGTCTCCTTCGCCTTCATCAAGGCGACGGAGGGCAAGGACAGGGTCGACACGCGCTTCAACGAATATTGGCAGCGGGCGCGTGCCGCCGGCATCCCCTACGCGCCCTATCACTTCTACTATTTCTGCTCGACCGCCGACGATCAGGCCGACTGGTTCATCGCCAATGTGCCGAAAAGCGCGGTCTATCTGCCTCCGGTGCTCGACGTCGAATGGAACGGCGAATCGAAGACCTGCCGCCACCGCCCGACGCCAGGCGAAGTCCGCGCCGAGATGAAGCACTTCATGGATCGCCTCGAAGCCCATTACGGCAAACGCCCGATCATCTACACCTCGGTCGACTTCCACCGGGACAATCTCGTCGACCAGTTCAAGGACTATCACTTCTGGGTGCGCTCGACCGCCAAGCACCCGAAAGACGTCTATGTCGAGCGCCGCTGGGCCTTCTGGCAGTACACCAGCACCGGCGTTATCCCGGGCATCGACGGCAGTACCGATATCAATGCCTTCGCCGGCTCGGCGAAAAACTGGAAGAACTGGGTCGCAGCAGTCTCACAGCCGAAGTAAGACCGGCATTCTTGCCGGCAACCGCGGCAAGGCACCCCATTTTCTTCTTTCGGTCATAATGCTCTGGAAGAGCAAAGGCAGATTTACAGCGCCCGCACATCTCCAAGGACGCGCAAAGGTCGCTGTAACATTTTTGAACCGCTGCATGATTTGTCCCTAAATCGGTGACGATTTAAGGCGTTATGCAGGTCATCCAGCAATTTGCTGCCCGTGGTGGTGTCTCCCGCACCCCGCGGCCAAAGAAAGGAATTATGATGATCCGGACTACCCGGCACGCCCTGGCCTCCGTCGCCCTCCTGGCGCTTACCGCCTCCACCGCCTTCGCCCAGACCGCGCCCCAGACGGGCACGCAGAGCGCCGCTCCGGCTGCTGCCTGCGGCGGCGACCTCGGCGCGTTTCTTCAGGGCGTGAAGGCCGAAGCTGTCGCCAAGGGTGTTCCGGCCGATGTCGCCGATCGTGCGCTCGCAGGCGCCGTGATCGACCAGAAGGTGCTGAGCCGCGACCGCACCCAGGGCGTCTTCAAGCAGACCTTCACCGAGTTCTCCAAGCGCACGGTCAGCAAGTCGCGCCTCGATATCGGCCAGCAGAAGATGAAGGAATATGCCGACGTCTTCGCCCGCGCCGAGAAGGAATTCGGCGTGCCGGCCCCCGTCATCACCGCCTTCTGGGCGATGGAAACCGACTTTGGTGCCGTGCAGGGCGACTTCAACACCCGCAATGCTTTGGTGACGCTCTCGCACGACTGCCGCCGCCCGGAAATGTTCCGACCGCAGCTGATCGCGGCCATCGAGATGGTCCAGCACGGCGATCTTGACCCGGCAACGACCACCGGCGCCTGGGCCGGCGAGATCGGCCAGGTGCAGATGCTGCCGGAAGACATTATCGCCTATGGCGTCGATGGCGACGGCGATGGCCACGTCAACCTGAAGAAGAGCTCGCCTGACGCGATCCTGACCGCGGCCAAGTTCATCCAGAGCCTCGGCTTCAAGGCTGGCCAGCCCTGGATCCAGGAAGTCAGCGTTCCCGAAGAACTCCCCTGGGAAAAGACCGGCCTGCAGACAGGCATGAAGGCTTCGGACTGGTTCGCGCTCGACGTCAGCCCACGCGACGGCAACACCGCCAACGGCAATCTCGAAGCCTCGCTGGTGCTGCCGCAGGGCCGCAAGGGTGTGGCCTTCCTGACCTACCCGAACTTCAACGTCTATCTCGAGTGGAACCAGTCGTTCATCTACACGACCTCGGCCGCCTACTTCGCAACCCGCCTCGCCGGCGCGCCGACCTATGAAGGCGGCAACCCGGAACCGGGCCTCGACGATGTCGCCATGAAGGCGCTGCAGACCAAGCTCCAGACGCTCGGCCACGACGTCGGCAAGGTCGACGGCATCCTCGGCTCCGGCACCCGCGCCGCACTCCAGAAGGAGCAGCTCCGCCTCGGACGTCCCGCCGACGGCTGGGCCACGTTGGAACTCTTGAACGCGCTCTAGAGCAATTCCAGGAAAAGTGTGAAACGGTTTTCCGTCCGGAATTGCGCAATTTCAAACAGTTGGAGCAATTCGCCGTTTCAATGAAACAGTGAAATGCTCTAAAGCCTGTCGCGCAAAAGTGCGCAGCGGTTTTGCGACAACGACATGCGAAATATCAAGAACTTAAAGCGCACGGAGCAAATCTGAAAAATCGCGACGCGCTTTAGGTGAACCTCGGGCCACCGATGTGGCTCGTAAGCAGGGTCTATCACCCCGGGGATCGGAAGCGATCTCCGGGGTTTCTGTATCTGCGGTCCAGGCGCTACGACCACCGGTGGGACCGCCCATGCCCGAACGCCCTCTTGCTCGCGAATACGACAAGAACCGGGTGGTCCCGGCGAAGACGCCGGGCTATGAAATAGCCGTCAGATCGCAACCGGTCCGGGAATGTCGGGCGCAGCTTTTGCGCCACGATCTCTCTTCTCCGCCTGGACGAGGCTGACGGACGATTCAATCAGCACGGACAGGCACACCCATGAATGCGCGAGCCACAGTCGACGGCCATCAGATGAGCGTCAGAACCTGGGCGCTGCTCGCCCTGCTCGGTCTCATCTGGGGCGGGTCCTTCTTCTTCGCCCGCGTGGCCGTTGCCCATGTGCCGCCATTCACGCTGGTGGTGCTGCGTCTGGGCCTGGCGGCACTTGCGCTGCATCTCTATATCCGCGGCCGCTTCGGCATGTATCAGGCACTTTCCGGACGCTGGCGTGAATTTGCGCTGATGGGACTGATCAACAACGCCATTCCGCACGCCTTCATTTTCCTCGGCCAGACCCAGATCGGCGCCGGCCTGGCGGCGATCCTCAACGCCACGACGCCGGTCTGGACCGTCATTATCGCCAACATGGCGACCGAGGACGAGAAGCTGAGTTCTGCCAAGATCGCCGGCTGCCTGCTCGGCCTTGCCGGTACCGTGGTGCTGATCGGGCCGAGTGCGGCCGCCGGCCTGGTCGGTACGGCGGGCGGCGTTCCGCTCTGGGCGCTCGTCCTTCCGGTGCTGGCCGCCGTCAGCTATGGCCTTGCGGCAACCTACGGCAAGCGCTTCCGAAATCTCGCTCCGCCGGTGACGGCCGCCGGCCAGCTCACCGCTTCAACGCTGATGATGCTGCCCGTTGCGGCCTTCACGGATGCGCCCTGGACCTTGCCGATGCCGCCAATGGAAGCAACGCTTGCCATCCTCGGCCTCGCGCTCGTCTCGACCGCCTATGGATATATCCTCTTTTTCCGGATCATGGCGGAAGCCGGCGCCACCAACGCCTCGCTCGTCACCTTGCTGGTGCCGCCAAGCGCGATCCTGCTCGGCTATCTCTTCCTCGGCGAAACCCTGCAGGCGGCCGATGTCGGCGGAATGGCGCTGATCGCCCTTGGGCTCGCCGTGCTCGACGGCCGCATTCTGCGGCTCAAACGTGCCGTCTGAACGGGGAATCGAACCGCCGAATTCGTGCCCTTCTGAAGCGCTCACGCACGGTTACAAACGTTTATATTAACCTTGCGGAAGCGATTGTGAAAAAAATGTGGCAGCCTGAAAAAGATAAATATCTCAATATTATAGCCCTGTGAATAAGGCCGCTCCCCCTCACGGATTTCGCACTGCAGCACAAGTTTCGCTTTAACACATCGTGATTTCGCCCTATGTTTTAACGCGTTAACGCAGGGAGGGTCATCCATGGGCCTTACACATTCGCTGAATGTCCTCATGATCAGTGCAGCGTTCGTATTCGTGGCCACGATGCTCTTCATCTGATGAGCGGCTGCTGAGAGTCCAAACCGAATAGGGACTTAAATTTCCGGAAATCCATTTTGCAGCACCAAGCAAACTAGACCGCCAAGAGAGCAAAGGGTCTAATCGCTGCGACAAACAAGAAAGCGCCTGAAGATCGATCTTCAGGCGCTTTCTTTTTGATGGTATTTCCGCCCGGGAAATCGGGTTCGGATCTACAGC